>JAHEIW010000013.1 GCA_024639185.1 Deltaproteobacteria bacterium
GGACATCACTATCGCCAGCATCGGCCCGATTACAACTGATACCGCCAAACGTTTGGGTTTTGATGTCCACATCACCGCCAAATCCTACACCATACCCGGATTGGTTGACGCTATCTTGCAGTATGATCAAACCCACTAGCGTGTGAATACTTCTCGCTTAGTCCGGCGTTTTATGCTATCCACTTTCAAAGAAACTGATCCCCGTAAAATTGATGTCCGTGCCTCTTTACAACTGATTCGGCATTAAAGCAGGCTCTTGAAAAGGGTACTCTATGCCTGTCGGCGATATTAACATAAATCGTATTCGCCGAGGATTTGCAATCGGCATATTATTTCTGTTGTCGTTTGCCTGTGTCGATTTTCTATGGCCCGCCAAATCAGCCGCCATTGATACGATTCTTGAGCTAACATCCAGCAAGGATCATCACTTTCTCGGTCCCTTTCTGTATTATTTTGAAGATCCGCAAAAGAAGTTAACCATCGACGATGTGACATCACCGCAAACGTCGGCTCAGTATGCCAGGCATACCGATAAATTACTCAATCTGGGCCTCAATTCTTATGCTTACTGGATACGTTTCACGGTGATTCCTTCAAAAACGCCCCAAAAATGGTTATTGTCGCTTGGGTGGCCAAGTACAATTGATCATGCCACACTTTATATGCCGGATATAGACAGCTCTGGCTGGAAAATCAAAGAAGTGGGACGCTCTCTTCCGACAGGCCCTGACCGTTTGCCCGGCAGGCCTGCCGATTTGCTTTTTAATCGCCAGGTCGACCAACCGGTGACCATTTATCTGCGCGTTGAGAGTTCAGATCTCAAACTAATTCCACTGCAAATTTTTAGCGTTGAATCCTACAGGAATCAATTCAATCAACATACTTTATGGCTGGGCGATTTTCGGGGTCCTTTCACAGAGTATCATTATTGCACCGGTGTTCATGCTCGCCGGCATTGTATCCTGGCGCAACGGTTTCCGGCCGGCGCGTTTTTTCCTGATTGCATTCGCCACATTGGCGCTAAGTGCCATTTATGAGGCCCTGGCAAACCGTATATTTCACTTAAATCTCCAACGGCAAAGACGCCGGGCAGATTGGTTTCACATTTCACGTCGGTGCAGACATACCCGTCTGAATTGACTCTGGTGCCCGCTGGGACCAGCTGGTTGTTGGGATTAAAACAAATAAAAAATTATCATATTAAAGAATGCGGACCGATAAGGGACTGCCTGATCAATTTGTATACAGAATTTTTATAGCCAAAAATAAATTAAAATTCAAATATTTATCACCACCTCTCATCAACTGGCCTAATGGCAATCCCGGTTAAATGGTGATGAGATATTGACCTCAGGTCTGAAATTGGTGTAATTTAAAATACTTTTACGCTAAAAAATCGAATTTTCATATCTTGCGAAATCCAGCCACCATCAGAACCGATGGTCTGACGATATTTACAGGTGGGTGCAGTCTGCTCATCACAGATGTTTCTTGCTTAATGTCGTGGTTTAAAAAAAAACTGCAAGGGTTTGGTAATGAACAATTTTCGCGAACAATTAGCAGATCTTGTTGACCAAATAAGATCTCTGCGTGAAATCATTATCACCAATATCGTTTTGATCGGTCAGACACCCGCGCCGACTTTCAGAGAAAAAAAGCGCAGTAAATTATTCATGGAACGCCTGGCCGAGTTCCAAGTGGATGAAATCACCACCGATGGTTATCGCAACCCGATTGGCATTATTCGCGGAACAGATGCCAGCAAGCCGCCTATTTTTGTGCTGGCCCACATGGATACCTTTTACGAAAAAGTTCACCCGTTGAATTACATGATCAAGGCAGACACGATCACCGGTGCCGGGCTATTAGACAATTCAGTGGGCGTGGGCGTGATGACATCTTTACCGGCTATATTTAAAAAATTGGAGCTTAAATTTGAATCCGATATCGTGCTAGCCGGCACCATCCAGTCTATTGGCAAAGGTAACCTGCGGGGCGTCAGACATCTGTTAAAAACATGGCCCACGCCCATCAGGGGCGGCGTATGTATAGAAGGTATTGAACTGGGCCGACTCAATTACTATTCAGATGGAATGATCCGAGGCGAAATTGGGTGCATAATTTCTGACGAAAGCAAGCGCCTGAGCGAATATACACCCAATGCGATTATCATCATAAATGAGGTCATTAACAAAATACTGAATCTGAAACTCTCCCAGCGGCCCCGGTCGCGAATTGTAATCGGCCGCATCAATGGCGGTGCCAATCATGGACGATTGGCCCCCGAGGCGAATCTGGGATTCGAGATACGCAGCGATTCCTACAGGGTTGTCAAAGACCTGTTTGCTGAAATCAGAGATATTGTTGAAGGTATCGGTCACCGATACGAAGCCGAGATTAATTTAAAAACGATCAGTAACTTGAAGGCGGCGCGTCTCAAACACAACCACCCGCTGGTTAAAGAGGCTGCCGCTGTTTTAAATGCGCTGGGGATAAAACCGGTCACCAAGCCGACTGAATCGGCGCTTTCGATATTTCTTTCCCGAAAGATTCCGGCAGTCACCTTGGGAGTTACCCATGGAGAAAACCGCTATAAAGATAATGCCACCATGGAAATTGAACCGATGTATAAGGGGATCGCGCAGATTATTGGTGTGCTGAAGGCGATCGACAGTGGGGTATGTGATGAGCAATAACTGGCTTGACAAAAATACATTTCACTATTCGGATTTTAAGGATTTGAACCGGTTGGTTGCAGAAAAGGAAAAGAAAGGCCTTAAAATTTCATTGTGTCTGCCGACCCTCAATGAAGAAAAGACGATTGCCAAAGAAATTATCATTATGAAATCAGAATTGATGACCCGTTATCCGCTATTGGATGAAATCGTGGTTGTCGATTCAGGTTCAAGCGATCAGACCCGTGAAATCGCGCGGTCTTACGGTGCTGATGTTTACCAGGCCACCGATATTTTACCCCAGCTGGAGCAATTTAAAGGCAAAGGCGAAAATCTTTGGAAAGCGCTCTATATTACCAAAGGGGATATCATCATTTACCTGGACGCCGACATTAAGAACATTCACCATCGCTTCGCCTACGGCCTGCTGGGCCCATTGCTGCTGTACGATAACATCAGATTCGTAAAGGCTTTTTACGACCGCCCGATTTCAATCGGCAAAAAAAAGATGCGCCCGACCGGTGGTGGCCGCGTCACAGAACTTGTCATCCGCCCCCTGTTTTCCTTGTTTTTCCCGGAGCTCACCCAGCTGATTCAGCCGCTTTCCGGAGAATATGCCGGTTTTCGCGAAGTTTTTGAACGTATACCGTTTCCGATCGGCTATGGTGTTGAAACCAGCATGAATATGGATATTTACGAAAAATGGGGCCTGGATGTCATGGCACAGGTGGATCTGGACCGCCGCATCCATCGGAATCAGGATACGAAAGCACTGGGCCGAATGGCCTTTGTGATACTCAAAACCTTTATCAATCGCAAAATACGACTGGGATTAATCGATTTAAAAGACGACCTGTATGATGAAATGATTCAATATAATCTCGTTCGTGACCAATATGAGCCCGACATTTTCAAAATCGAAGGTTACGAGCGGCCTCCGATAATTGAAATCCCCGATTACCGCGAAAAGTTTAACGTCGAGCGCCCAGAGGTACAAAAATACCTGGAGGCCTGATTGTAAAAAGATTTGGCAATGACAACCGAAAACGATTTTAAACTCATCGACAACTGCAACCGCCACCTGAATTATCTGCGCATATCCATCACCGACCGTTGCAATCTACAATGCCGCTATTGCGTGCCGCAGGAACTGATCCCAAAACTGTCCCACACGGATATCCTGACCTACGAAGAAATTTTAAGGGTCGTGCAGGCTGCCACCCGACTGGGCATATCAAAAGTGCGCGTTACCGGTGGCGAACCGCTGGTTCGCAAAGGTGTTTATGATTTTTTGCAGCAACTGGTGGCCAGTGAAGGTCTCAAGGACGTATCCTTGACAACCAACGGTGTTTTACTGCACGATAACCTCCCTAAAATTCAGTCTGCCGGCATATCCAGAATCAATATCAGCCTGGACACCCTCGATCGGCAAAAATTTCACGACATCACCGGTTTTGATGATTTTAAACAGGTCTGGCAGGGAATCCTGAAGGCACACCGGATGGGCTTTTATCCGATCAAGCTCAACATTGTGGCGCTGCGGGGTGTTAATGATATGGAACTGGTTGAAATGGCGCGTCTCTCATTACGATTCCCCTTTCACATTCGCTTTATTGAATACATGCCCATCGGCCGGGCCGCTTTTAGACCGGAGTCACTTTTACTGGTGCCGGAAATAAAAGATCAAATCGGCGTTTTGGGAAATCTGATAGCGGTCCAGGAAGACAGGCACGATGGACCGGCCCAGCGCTATCGATACCCGGATGCTAAAGGTGAGGTCGGTTTTATTCCGGCAATCAGCCAGCACTTCTGCAATAAATGCAATCGCCTGCGGTTAACCGCCAGCGGTCAACTCAGACCCTGTTTGTTGAGTGACCATCAGGAAGATTTGAAAAAAGTTCTCCGGGAAAATGGTTCTGACCGGGACCTGGCGGATATCTTTATCAGGTCTGTGAATCATAAACCATCAGATCATAACCTGGTCTCCCAGAAGCCTGCCCATGTTTGTGGGCAGATGCGGGCCATCGGAGGATAAAAAAAGCCCGGATCGCAGCAGTGGGAGGCTACATTTACTCGCGCACATTCTATGGATGCAATCCGGGCTTAAAGAGATAAGCCTGAAGCGGTTGGTGGTGCTCACTGAGGATGCCACAACGTATCACAGGCTTATAAAAATGACCAATTACCAAAACCGATCCCAGAGGTCAAGTTTTTTTTTATCATGGGTGCATTTTTTTAACTTAAATTAATCAGCAACATTTCTGCGATGGAGGGTCTTATGGAAATCATCACCGTAAAAATCGAAAACCCCGACGGGCTCAACTTTATCCTGGGCCAATCGCACTTCATCAAAACGGTTGAAGACATTTATGAGATAATGATGACCACTGTCCCCATGGCTAAATTTGCCGTGGCATTCTGTGAGGCTTCCGATAAATGCCTGATCCGGCATGCGGCAACTGATGAAGCCCTGCTGAAACTGGCCCAGCAAAATGCGCTCAACATTTCTGCCGGGCACAGCTTTATTATTTTTTTAAAAGACCTTTTCCCCATTAATGTGCTCAATGCGATAAAAAATGTCCCCGAAGTCTGTCGCATCTTTTGTGCAACAGCCAACCCGGTGGAGGTCATCGTAGCGGAAACCGAGCTGGGACGCGGAATTTTGGGGGTCATTGACGGGTTCAGGCCTAAAGGTATTGAGGATGAAGCGGAGATAGAAGTCCGCAAAGAATTTCTTAGAAGGATCGGCTACAAACTATAAAACCCTAATACCAAGCTAACACTTTGAAAACACTCTTATTATAGAAATATTAAGGGACGCTTTTTTTCTTTGACATTCGCAGAAATACGGTTTATTTAACAGCTTGAATCCATCCTTTGTATGGTGTCTCGGCCAACACCATACGGTTCAAACAATTTTGTCCTACAGAAATGTGCCACGCAGGGCAAAGGGGGAAAGAATGATTGGATCCGAGCAACGTGATGCGACTCGCGTAAAACACAAAGCCAACATCCTGCTTGAAAATTTGCCGGCAGGCACCCACTACAAAGCCAAAATGTACAATTACAGTCGCGGCGGTATGTATTTTGAATCAGATTATGCTCCGCTGCCCGGCACTGAAATCTATATTGGCATCGAACGCTCTCCGTATGATGATAGCCCCGATATCTATCGGGTTCAGGTTCAATGGCGACGAGAACTGGGCGCTTCAAACTCCAGTTACACATTCGGCGTCGGTGTTAAATATCATTGTCCGATCGAACCCTAATTCCGTAAAAGCAAACACCCGATCCCAAAGTCAAAAATCAACACACAGCGCCCGGACTTTTATGAGCCCCTGGTTGCGTCCCAACAGCCAGCCGAATGGATTTAATGCCCCCATCATCAATGCCTGATGCGTTTTGGCCCCCTTACACACCGGGACCCCGATAAAAACCCTCACCGATTGCTATCGCCCGCTCAAGGCCTATCACTCCGGGTAACAGGTGTTTGTGACGGTGATAGAAAGAAAATTAAATTATTTTTACAGGGTATGATAGTTTTTATTTGATATTGTTTGACTGAACGCAACAAATTCTTACATTATTACCTATTGATGTAAACTCTGACGAATGTGGGTTCAACAACAATTTATACCACTAAACGGGAAAGGATCTAACATGGAGGTAAAAGATTACTGTAAGGCAATGTTGGCTGAGGTGTCTGCGTGGAAAGAAAAACTTGAGGCAATGAAAAAGGTAGCAGACAGCTATGGAACTGAGCAAAAAGAAAAGATACTTCCTCTGGTCGGACAAATAGAACAGGAGGTCGCCAATGCGCAGATGCGCGTGCAGAAGCTTGAAACAGAGTGCCCTTCTGACTGGTCGCCCTTAAAGAATGAACTGGATGATCTATTTGGCACCATCGGAAGCAGTGTCGACCGCGCCTGGCGCGACCTGGCTCCGGGTGAAGTTGGCGGTTAGCAAATAATTGGAGGAGGGGTTTTGACCTCTCCTCCGAAGGCAATTAGCCCATCGGGTCACGACCTTTCCATTTTGACGCTCTGTTTCTGCTCTAACATGGTTGAGGCGTCGAGCCGCTCCCTAAATAATCATACCTGAATCCAGGACCTCAACAGTCCCCGGCTGCTCATTAATGCAAACCTCTGTTTTCGCCAAGCCGTGATTGTCGCAGAGGCCTGCTACGGCTTTTTCAGGCCTGCTTCTGGTGGGTCTTCAGATGGCGTATAAGACCATTTGCGATTGTGGCCGTTGACTGCACAATTCCACGCGCCATACTTGCATCAATGATTTGACCTCTAGTCATGGCACCAACAGCATAAATTGGACTTGACTGATTTGTCTGACCGCCAGAATCCCGTCGAATAATACAATGCGTCCGGGGATCGATCCGCAAGCTTCCCGGTTTGTAAACAACTGAATTCGATGGCTGCTGACCGGCTGACATGGTGGCCTGTATTTTTCCGGATTGGACATGCTGGCGCTCTTCAATTTGAACGATACGCCGCTTCACTAAATTCTGCATCAATAATGAAGGATCGGACTGAACGGATTTGGCCTGCCCGCGAGCATCAACAACATAGTGATACCCATCCCGTTGTCGTTGACCGGCACTGTTTTGGTAAATAAATTCGTAGATGCCTTTTGAATCATTTTTAACAAACTGGTAACTTCTTCCGAGTTTGAGAACCTCAACAAGCCCGCACCGCATGAGTGCCAGCAGTTTTTCAGCATTGATGGCAGGCTGGGTGGCGGCATGGGTAAAGAAAACCGAGGTATATTCCTTATCGAAATGCTTTCTGTCTTCTAATGATAACCTCAGATAAATTTCTCTGATCATGTCAAAAGACTGGTGCAGAACGGTTTGCCAGATGAGATCACCATCAGGCCCGTCTCCAATTCTGGCGTCTTTCAGATATTGCTGCAGTAAATCAGCGGGTGCGCCGGTTGGATTGATAACTGCTTGCCAATTGATGCTGTGTCCATATGCGGCTTTTAGCTCAGAATTGAGCAAATCTAAAACGGCTTCGAGCCGCACATATCCCCGGTTTTCCATGATCAGGCGTTCCAGATTTTCAGGCGTCAAAAATGTGTTGCGGTAGGTGCCCGTCTTGCCTCTGACTTTCGGCAACAATCCCCTCCTGGAATAGAGCGCAAACCGTCTTGGATCAGCAGACGGCACAAAGACCAGTCGATTCGCATCATCCCGAATAAAATGCCCATCCGAAGTAAGCGTTAGTACAACCTCTATAGCACTTAAGCTGGTTCCAATAACGGCGATCTTTACACCTTGCGGAATCTTTTGGCGCAAATTTTCAGCCGGCCAGGGCGAAGGAAAGTAGGCCGAACCCACCATTTGTCTAAACCAGTGGCCTGTGGCAAGCAGGACGCGATCAGCAACACATGAAAAAGTTGATCCGGATTCAAGCTGTTTGACGGTCAGACGAATCTTATCGTGTTTCTCCTCTAAATCGATAACTTCAGACTGCATATGAAGATCGACCGCCAAACCCAGCTCTTGAGCATTTTGATAGGCTTCTTGAAATTTTTCTTTCAGATATGCGCCCATTATCGCTCGGGGATAATGGACGCATGGATAAGGATCATCGGCGCCATCATAAAAGTGCGGTGAGAGTTCTTTATAGTGATGTTGGTGATCGGTCACCCACTCCTGAAAATCGGCTGGATTTTCGAGTCGGATCCCCATGTCCTTGGCACACATGTTCGTAATATGAAAAGGCAAGACATTACGGTCACTATGGGGAAAGCCGGGTCCAAACGTTTCTTGTTTTTCAAATATCTGAATTTGAATTTTTGGGAGTTTTGCCAGGATTTGATCACTTTCTTGCCGCAATTTTTCGACAAATTGATACAGCATCGATGTTGCCGTCAAACCACCGCCAATTATGGCAAAAGTAAAACCCATTTAAATCTTGCTCCTGACCTGATATCTTCGTGTTTACAAAAGCGTTGCCCGCATAACCGTAACGGCCTGACCCGAAAGATATACCCGATTGTCTCCGACCCGCACTTTGACGACACCGCCCCGCTTGGATGCCTGATAGCCGACGAGCTTATTTTTGCCGAGTTTTTGGGACCAGAAGGGGCCCAGGCAGCAGTGCGCCGAGCCGGTGACCGGATCCTCATTGACACCGGCTGCCGGTGCAAAGAAACGCGAAATAAAATCATATTGGTCGGTATCCGACAGGCTGGTGACCATAAATCCGCGCCCTGAGATGTCACATAGCTGCGAAAAATCCGGCACTATTTTACGAACAATTTCGGCAGAATCAAATTCCAACAGAAAATCGAAGCGATTTTTGCCCACATACCGGGCGTTAGCGCCAAAAGCCTTGAATGGATCGCTCGGGAAATCAGTCGGCGTTTCCGGTTCGGCCGGAAAGTCCATCTCGATCCAGGCATCTTTGCGTACGGCGCTCAACAGACCGCTTCGGGTGTGAAAGCGGGCCGCGTTGTCTGGCGCCAGAACCCCCTGTTCCCACAGAATATGAGCGCTGGCCAGGGTGGCATGCCCGCATAATTCCACTTCGACTGCGGGCGTAAACCAGCGCAGTTGAAAACCGTCATCTTGTTCAACCAGAAAAGCGGTTTCGGACAGGTTCATTTCAGTGGCCACCCGTTGCATCCAGTGTTCGTCGGCGGGTTCCGGCAGCACACAAACACCAGCCGGATTGCCGGCAAAAGGTGTGTCCGTAAAGGCATCAACTTGAAATATCTCTTGCGTCATTTTATTTCCCCACGATTTTTTTAAATTTTTCCTGAAAGTGAAGTTACAGAAAAAACCGGTTGAGCAGACAAAACCTGAACGCTTGAACCCTGCCCGCCCTCCGAGCCTGAAAGGCGAAGAAGGGAACCCCTGTCACGTGCGCAGCGTGGCAATTAGCCTCAATGGGTTTTGGAGCAGCTCCAGCGCCGAAACAATATCCGTACACACAATGTCCGCGGCAGCGACCGTGTCAGCCGCAGCCCCCTCTGCCAGTATGACAGCAATCCCCAGGGCCGCCGCTTCAAGCATCAAGCGATCATTGCGGCCGTTCCCCACGCAAACGACATGTTCAGCGCCCAATGCTTTTACATAGTTAAGTTTGCCGGTATCCTGGGCATCGGCAGATAGCACTGACAGCTGACATTCAAGGCCTTCAAGACCCTTTTGCGCCTTGCCAAAGGTATCCGCCGTCAGTATGTGCACCTGGAGCTTATCCGCCAAATTAGATAGTCTCTCATTTACACCGGTGATGAGCGCGCCATCACAGGCAATCGTCCCGTTATAGTCCAGGACGATGTGCTTCAACTGTAAGGTCTGATATCCGGGCACATCGATTTCAATCATATCACCTCCCCTGGCGGGATGGTTTTTCTTGCTCACTTAAACCTGTGTCGCCGGGCACCTTCAATGAATAAGAAAAGATGTGAAGTCCCGCAACCGCAAAGCATCGCACTGCCCGCATCCTCCTGCCACACGAGGTATAAGCGAGCGTGGCGGCGGGCACGGGATGCAAAGATCTCCGGAAATTTGATGTAGCTCGCATCGTTTATCAGGCGTTGATATGTTTTCTAAGGGCAGATGCCATTCGATCCAGCGCCGTTTTCAGCAGCGGGCGCTGGCAGCCGAAATTGAGACGCACAAATCCGGGCCCGCCAAATTCAATCCCATCCTGCAGTCCCGCTCCGGCATCTTCAAAAAACCGGACCGGATCGGGCAAGCCGGCAGAGCGCATATCAATCCAGGCCAGATAGGTTGCTTCAACCGGCGCTATTGAAAGCCGGGGCATATCGGCAATGGCATGCACGACCGTATCCCGGTTGCCGCGCAGGTATGCCAGCAGTGCGGCACGCCAGTCGGCGCAGTCCCGATAAGCGGCTTCGGCTGCTGCGTATCCCATGGCATTTACATGCGGGACGATGCCTGCCGTGGCTTGGATAAAGCGTCGGCGAAGTTTTTTTTCGGATATAATCGCAAAGGCACACCCCAGGCCGGGCAGATTAAATGTTTTACTGGGCGACATCAGCGTAATCGTTCGCGCCGCAACACTGGGATCAAGCGTTGCCGTTGGAATATGCGTCTTTTCGCCGTCCAGAATCATTTCACAATGAATTTCATCGGAACAGATAACAATATCGTACTTTTCACAGATGGCCGCCAGGGTGTTGAGTTCATCACGGCTAAAGACACGTCCGACCGGGTTATGCGGGTTGCAGAGTAAAAACAACCGTGTGTTGGGTGTTATTGCCTTTTCCAGGCGATCAAAATCAAAAGTCCAATGATTGTCTGTTTCCTGCAGGGGCACTTTAATCAGGCGGCGCCGGAAATTTTGAGGTGCGGTCAGAAAGTGCGGATAAACCGGCACAGCCGTCATGATATCGTCATTGTCTTCACCGACCGCTCGGCAGGCCACGTTAAAGCCGGTCACCAGACCGGGCAACCACACCAGCCACTCGGGTTGAATCGACCAGTTAAAATCAGCTGCAAACTTTTCAACCACAAGGGTCTTTAGACTTTCAGGGGCAACCGTATATCCGAAAACACCGTGAGCAATCCGCTGATGCAAGGCCTCAATAACCGCCGGCGGGGAGCAAAAATCCATATCCGCCACCCACAACGGAATGATGTCCCGGTCCTTATACTTGTCCCATTTCATGCTGGCGGTATTTCGCCGCTCCACCGGTGAGTTGAAATCAAAACATGTGAGCTTATCCACAGTCTGTTTTCCTTAAATTGTCATATAATGGCCAGCCCAAAAGCGCTTCTTACCTGTTTCAGGTCAGACCATAAACGGATCGAAAGCGCTCATTTGCAAATATGCATCCCTATGACAAATAGCCGTTATCCGTCAAGTGATGAATGCAGATTAATCAGACGAATGGTGTGTGGTTTTGAAATCGAAATGCCTGTCAAAAAGATAGGGTTCGTCGAAATGAGCCCGCCCGACGAATTTGACGGCATGGTGGCCGCGCTGACGCATCCGGCCCACCTGAGGAACGCCCATTGAAATGAAAATATCCGATTCCACCCGTTCGCTATATTTTCCAATGCCCATTGAATTGAACATGCTTGCATGCCGAGCACCATTGTTAGCCAGCATTTCAAGTTGATCATAAGGTACCAATTGATAGGGACGAAACTCGCCGGGCATGCCTCGGGAACTGATATGGCCAACCTGGTGCCAGCCGGAAATCACATGAATCGCGATTCTTTGGTGCGGAAAATTTTCCGGCAATTGGGTCGGCACGAAGGCATCGATGGCCATCGGGACAGGCCGAATTCGTTCAACCCTATCTTGACGCGGCACAAAAAAATGATAACAGCCGCAATTGTTCATGATGTCGACCATAAAGGGATTGCCATGTTCATCCAGGCTCACCCGCAGCGTCAATCCGTCCATATTGCCGCGCTCGATTCGCGGGGAATTGGGCCCGTTGCGTTCTGAATACCAGAAGACATAGTTAATCTGTAATATGGGCTTATTCCTTAAATAAGCGTGCGAGAAATAAGTGTAAGCCTTTGGTGAATCGGGATTGACACTGAGCTTACTGTCAGTCCATACAACCGTACCGAGCCGATCATAATCTGCGGCTATATCCTGAATGATCAGGGGCGCGAAAATCGCCCGTAATGTTTTCCGATCGTCAGCCGAGGGCAGCGGTATTTGCAGCGGGTTTTGCCTGGATCGTTCCATAATGGTGTCAACAACCTGCCGGTTGAAATCTAATGCACCGGCCGGACCATAAGTCGTTAACCTTCCCTGCGTCAGCCGCTCATCTGCAGGAATTTTGTGCCATTTAGCAATCTCATCATTGACCTGATGCGTGACGATCGCAACCGGGATCGCAGCCAGCGGGTATAGACCGAAAATCCGCATCAGGGTGGAATATTCACTTGAGCTCTGCACTGCCACGTCCAAAACCTCAAAAAAATCGGTCTGTTTTTGATCGTGGGCCAGCAATTTATCCGAATATTCAGTCACTAATGCAAGCAACCTTTGACGATCCGCCTCAATACCAAATGCGGCGGCCAACCGTTGAACCTCCGCTACAGGTAAATTCTGAATCTCAGCCGTGCGGGCAGCGATATCCAGTTGCTGCATCCAAATCACCCACTGCTGTCGCTGAGCATCATTGCCAAGCCTATCTTTTAACGAAACGACAAATCGATTTGCCCGTAGATAAGGAAAGCCAGATACCTGGAAATAAGCCCCATTGCGCACGCCAGATTGATTAACGGCTTTATCCAGCTCCGAAAAAAAAAGCACCGGTTGCGGCGGCCTTTGCGAGTCGTTTTCAAAACGATACGCGGCCCGGCTGGCGCAGGCCTGCATAAATAGACTTAAGGTAAGCAGGATACAGATATGAATTGTTTTAAGCGGCATCATAATGCTTTAGGGTTAAAATGCGATTGCAGGCGGATGATTGGCCATCGGGTCCGCCTGGTATGAATGATCCGCAAATCTCTGTTTTTATTCCCATGAATGCGTTCGGCTCAAATGGATTGAACCGGGGATTTGGGTCGCGCTTTAATTGCTGTGCGGTTAAGATCGCCCTTTTTTAGTTCTCAAAAGTGAATCATAGGCCCGGGTTAATTCAACAAACTTCTCCTGCTCACCGCCTTTATCCGGATGCAGTTCCCGGGCCCTGCGCCTGAATATTCGGCTCAGCTCCTGCCGGCTCATTTTCTCAAGCGCATTTTCGGTTTCATCAAAAATCGTGCTGGCGTCCTTCATTGAGACCGTAGCGTTTTGAGATGGAAATTGATGGCCTCGCCGGCTGTTGATGAAATTGCGGATGTAATCCTCGACCCAGGATCGCGGGGCAAAATCATAATCGTAAAACAAGAACAGATACCGGGTTAAGTAATCATGCAACCAGCCGTCGGTTGGCATGCCGGCCCAAAAAACAGCATCACTGTTCAATTTGCATATTTCAGCATCGAAATAGGCATCGATATCCGTTTGACCTAAAAACTGGGGTTTACTCGCGGCAAACGATTGACTGAAGAACCGATTGAGATCAAATATAACATAGGCATAGGCTTTATATTCCCGGGGATTTAACTGCCATTCCATTTGCATGAATTGCTGCTCAAGCTCATCCCTGGATTTATGGCGTAAAATGTCGAACACCTTTTCGGGCATCAGCCATAAATAGCCCTGCTCCATGCGGCCGAATTTTAGGTAATGCAGCCGGCGTTTGTCGAAATTATGCACCGGCAGGTCGGTTTTGGCGCTAGCGGGAGGCGCCTGCTTTTGCGGCGACCGCCTGCCTCTGTGGCGAAAATGCTCCAGTGCGTGTTGAATGCGCGGCTTTAAAAACGGCCAGAATATATCCTCGAGGTCATCCGTCTGCAGGTTTACGCCGTGGGTCTCTAAATGATCTTCTATATCCGGATCAATATAAAAAGCGTTCCCCCCCGGATAAATAATGTGCTCACCCGGGCGGGTTCCCAGATCAAAAAGCTCGCGACTCAGGAAATGATTACCGTCCCAGTATGATTCGCGGATGAAAAAATGGGGCACACCGTCGATTATTTTGCGCGCCAGGTACATTCCTTACTTTTTCCTCTCACTAGCATTATTCAGTTTTTCCAATCTATCAGTTTACATCCACAGTGGGAATCATTGTGCATGTTCAGAGGACAGAGGTCAGAAGTCAGAAGACAGAAGACAGATAATTAAAGTCGGAAAATAAAGCGCCCATCTGACCTCTGTACTCTGTCATCTGACATCTGTCTTCTTGCCGATCTCCCAGGCACGACCCACAACCTTACCCAGCCTTTGATATTCCCGGGCGACCGTTGAGTAAATGAGCGGGTCAACTTTGGCTGGATCCACCTTGTCCTCCGTCAGACAGTCTGCATTGACATAGGTTTCAACAATTTCACCGACAAACAGGATATGGCTGCTCAAATCCAATGCGTGGATCACCTTGCATTCTAAGTTTATGGGGCATTCTTGAATCAACGGAGCGGTCTTGAGCTTACCGTAACCGACCTGAAATATCTGCGATTTATCCACTTTGTGACCGGAATAAATGCCGCAATAGTCGACTTTTTCAACCAGATCTGCGGAAGGTACGTTGATGGAAAATGTGTTGTTGGCTGTCATGCCATCAAGCGTATAGCGGACCGGCCGCACGGCTACCGAAACTGCCGGAGGCGTTGAGGCCGCAATACCGCACCAGGCAGCGGTCATAAAATTCGGTTTTCCCTTTACCTGCGCACCCACCAGCACCGCCGGCATGGGATACAGTAGCGTTTGGGGACCCAGTTTAACTTTTTTCATAAAAATACTCCTCTTTTTAAATTACGGCTCCGGCTGGTTCCGACCACCGGCAACTGGTCACAGGCTTCTGGCCACTGGCTACTGGCATCTGGCTGTCCCAACCTGATTCTCAGCTTCATGCCGGAAGCAAGAGGCGAGAAGCGAGTAGCAAAAAAAGTTAAATCCGTACCATGTAATATCTAACCCTGAACCTTTAAACCTTGAACTCTGAACCTTAGACTAAGTGAACGCCGAGATACCGGTAATCTCCTGCCCCAGCACCAGCGTATGCATGCTGTCTGTTCCTTCCAGGGCACTGATGGCTTCCAGGTCACATAAATGACGGATGACCTCGTGATCGGCCAGGATACCGCGCGCACCGAGAATGTCACGCGCAATGCGGGCAATCTTAATCGCTTCTTTCACATTGTTCATTTTTGCCAGTGATATTTGGGCCGGACGGGCCTGGTGGTTATCCAGCAGTCGCCCCAGATGATAATTGATCAGCTGGGCCTTGGTAATCTCCACCAGCATGCGGACCAGTCGATTTTGAACCAGCTGATAGCCGGCAATGGCTCGATCAAATACCTGTCGCTTAAGCGCAAAGGCTCTGGCAGCCTGATAGCACGCAACAGCAGATCCTACGGCACCGCAGGCCACGCCGTAGCGGGCCAAATTGAGACATTCGAAAATGGATTTAAGACCTTTGGCACCCGGCAGCATGTGATCCGCATCAATGCTGCAGTCCTTCAATTCGATCAGCGCAGTCGGTGATGTTCGATACGAAAATTTACGTCGGATCGGCGTTGCGCGAAGCCCGGGGCTGTCGGTTTCCACCAGAAAACCTCGGATATCATCATCACATTTTGCCCAGATAATGGCCACCTTCGCAATTGTACCATTTGTAATCCACATTTTTTGGCCGTTGAGGACATAACCGCTATTACTTCTTTGAGCCCGCGTTTCCATCCCGCCGGGGTTTGAGCCAAATCCCGGTTCAGACAGGCCACAACACCCGATGACATTGCCCCGGGCCATCTCGGGCAACCATTTTTTACGCTGTTTCTCAGAGCCGAATCGATAAATGGGAAACATCACCAGGGAATTTTGAACGGAAAATAGTGCCCGCAGGCCGCTATCACAGCGGCTCAATTCCTGACAGATAAGCCCGTAAACAATATGACTGCTCTGGCTGCAGCCGTACCCATCCACGTGAACACCAAAAAGGCCTAAATCGGCCAGTCGGGCGATGAGGTGCATGGGAAAAGTCCCTTCGTCAAAATGTTCGGCAATGATGGGCATACATTCTTGTTCGACAAATGCCCGTATCGCATCCCTGACGGTTTTTTCTCCTTTACTGTGCAACAGATCGATCTCATAAAAATCAACATTTGCCTCTGGTGCCATTGGTGCTCTCCCGTTTTATTTCGGATTTCATCTTCAATACCATAAGTACCCATTAGAAAAAGAGCAACCAATCTAAGCGATTGCCGAAAGTGATTCTTGTTTTTCTTCCTTGAATGGTTAACATCACGTATAGCACACAAACGGATGATTCTGAAACTGCAGCAGGGAGGATATCATGCTACACCGTCAGCTGGGTAAATCAGATATACAGATTTCGTCGATACTCATGGGACTATGGCAGGCCGGCAAGGAAATGTGGGTTGGAATCGACGATAAACAGACGATTGCTGCGGTTCGGGCCGCTTATGAAACCGGGATTACGACATTCGATACGGCCGAAGCATACGGCAAAGGGCATTCTGAACAGGTACTGGCATCAGCGATATCCGATATCCGCGACAAGGTCATTTATGCCACCAAGGTATTTGCCAACCACCTCAAATATGACCAGCTCCTGCAAGCCTGTGAGCGCTCACTCAAAAACCTGCAAACAGATTACATCGACCTGTATCAAATCCACTGGCCTTCGGATTCATTCGGCTTTGAAGCGGTGCCGATTGCAGAAACAATGGACGCTTTAAACACGCTCAAAGAGCAGGGAAAAATCCGATCGATCGGCGTGTCGAACTTTTCACGCTACCAGCTGCAGGAAGCGCAGCGATATGGACAGATTGACAGTTTGCAGCCGCCGTATTCACTTTTCTGGCGCTATGTGGAAAAAGATCTGATGCCGTATTGTGTTGAAAACAAGATCACAATTCTGGCTTACTCACCCATGGCCCAGGGATTTTTGACGGGTAAGTTCGGTCCGGATCACCGCTTTGAGAAGGGGGATGTGCGGGCCAAGAATAAGTTGTTTCAACCGGAAATGTATGACCGGGTGCAGCAAGCGCTCTCGCGTCTGGAACCCATTGCACGGCAAAAAGAGGTCACGCTGGGCCAATTGGCCTTGGGCTGGGTTATTTCACATTCAGGAACCTGCGCCATTGCCGGCGCCCGCAACGCCGATCAGGCTGCCGGTAATGCAGCGGCCGGCACGATTACCCTGACGGAACAGGAACTGGCCGATATCGATGAAATTGGTCGCGCTGTTACCGATTATCTGGATGACGATCCGGTGATGTGGAACTTTTAGCTGCTCACCTGCACTCATCGCGCTAATTGCATTAGATACACCCAGCCTGTATTTAAGAGCAATGTCCAAGGTTCAATCTAAGGATTCACATCGAATGAGTATTTACCTTTTACCCCCCGACCTTATCGATGTTAATGGCATCAACAAAAGTTGATTCTTCAATCAATTATTTGAAGGCCAAAATCGTGTTCATGTAATTTTTTTATATTTTTTAAGTCATCACATGCCGTATTATTACCCAACCGACAAGCCTTGTTCAAAGCATTTTTCATGAACACCGGCTCATGCAAAATATAATGAGTTATGGCTTTGGCCATATAGATGCTGTCCCAGTTAGGGTATTTTTTTTCCAAATGGTTCAGATAAATTATCGTGATTCGCCATTTCTTTTCACGTAGCAGCCGGTATGTTTTGGCGATATCTCTTCCCGGATCAATTTCTGCAGAAATGGGCTGTTCCATTTCTTCCTGATAAGACTCTTTTGCCTCTTTTTTTTCCTGTTTGGTGTCCTCTATCTCTGCTTTAACAAAATCGGAGGCCTGTATTTTGCACCTGATTCGAAGTCGATATGTTGAGGTCTTCCCAACTGTTTCTTGCTTTTCCTCTAATATCTCTGCCTGGATCTCCTTTGCTGCCAGACTGTATATCTCATCTTTGTTCAGTTCATAGCTCTTAATAAGGCCTTTGCGCGATAGGTATCTTCCAGCCAAATCCACAGCCTTTCTTTTTGCATTGAAAAGTGCCACTCTTTTTGCCAAATCAGAAGTGGAGTCAGTCTCCATTCGATAACTGCCCTCAGTCTCTATCTCAAAAATATTATTTCCTTCTGCCGCTGAAGCAACGTTATTAATCGAGAACAAAATCAATAAGGCCGCTATAATGAAATTGCGCATGATTACCTAACCTCTGCTTTTTCGCTTATAAGATATTTTAACCCACCTGTGGGTAATAAAGAAGATAATATGAAGAACTGCGAACTACGCATATGAGAACCTGTGATTTAGAGGTCAATTTTTATACAGATACTATAAAAGATATCTGCAATTCAAGCTCATTTGCAATTATCCACCATTCATAAAAAATGAAGGTCGTTTATTACGTAATTCACACTCCCGCCAATAATTTGATCGAATGCGATAAGTAGTGTAGCAGCGGCTAAATAATCAGCCGGACGCCTCCCAAATCTCCCAAGCCATATATAAAGTGCGTTCCGGGGGAACCGATAAACATCAGGTTAACAGGAATATTCCACTTTACCGACAATTCCCGGATTCGGTGCGAATCGATTGGGCGGTAGACGTCATGTGTTTGATAAAAAATTTGAGGACCGCGCGCACCAGGAACAGACCGGCCTGCAACAGCGTAATGCGGCCGAGCATAACGGCGATAACCAGCACCGCCGGGATAAAATATTCCAGAAAAACAGCTAGGTAATGCGGATTCATGATGGCATTGCCGATCAGTCCGGTCAAAACTGCAGCAACAGCGATCAGCACCACAGGTAGAGACGCCTCCGTAGGCCGTGGAAGACCGGCACGCTTGGTTTTCAAGAAGATGTTACCAAGCCCAAAAAGTGCCATAACGGATAAAAAAGAAATCGTGTAGACCGCGGCAAGGGCTTTCAGTTCCCCCCGTGTGATCAGTAACACCGACACCGAAAGAATGAAAAATGAAGATTAAAAGCCCCAGAGGAGCAAGATAACCCGTTTGGGTTATCATTCAGCTATACAGGATATCGCTTACAACCGTGACAACCAGCACAACAAAACCAAGCGTAAAAAGAAAGGCGCCCTCTCGATTGCGAACCAAAGCAAGAACGAGGGCATACATTCCATAAATACAGCTCATGACCGTAATGATCTGGTATAGCGGGACAGTATGAGAATAAATTCTAGCCGGTGTTAAAAGCACAATACAAGAAAATATGATTGCCAAAACTTGAGTTGTTCGGAGAATCCACTTCGAAAATTCCCGCTTGAAAAGGGAATGCAGGAACATGCCAAAAAAGGGTACGGCAAGATAAAAAGTAAGATATTCAATCTTTACGACGAACTCCCAATTTAGGATCGGGAAAAGGTGTACAAGATATCTTTCACCTGTGGAGAGAAGCCTCAAGACAATTAAAAGACAGAAGATGCCAAAATATAGCAGGGATCTGTCATCTTTTCTTAGAATATACAGACAGAAATGATAAAGACCTATGACAAAGATGCTTCCGCACAAAAAGAGATCAAAAGCAAGGCTTCTTTCCCGGATTTTTCGTATCTGGTTTTCTCTGCCTAACTGAATGACCTCCCACGGTCCACCCAGGCGGTGATGGAAATTTGACACCTGTAAAACAATTTCGACGATATCTGATTTAGAAATGAAAACCGATACTTCCTTAGAAAAAGAAGGAACTGTGGTTTCAGCGGTTTTCCCGGCAACTCCCGCAGAACTTATCTTTTCTCCATTAACATAAGCCGTGTATGCGGTACCGATATCCAGCAAGTTAAAAGCAAAGCTTCCTTTTTGGTCGTGCATCAGAACTATTATTCGATAGGTGGCGTATCCGGCTCCTGAAAGCGGTCTGCTTTCTATTAGTTACCGATTCCAACTACCTGGCACCCTAAAAAAATTGTTTTCTCCGGCGGAGTGGGCTTTGAAAAGTCTTCAGGGGTCAGGTGCCTGTTCCAATAAAATTCCCACTTGCCGGTAAGATCAATCGGACCATTTTTTTTCAAATCCCAATTTTTCAGATCAAGGATACCATTCGTCACTTTCGGCGGGTTGTTACTTACGGAATCATTTTGGCAGGCAAGATCACCCTGACGGAACAGGATATGGCCGATATCGATGATATGGGTCGCGGTGTTACCGATTTTCTGGATGACGATCCCGTGATGTAAAACGTTTAACATTTAAACGGGTAAAAGTGGTGATAACAATATCCCTGCGGGTCTCCCCATTTCACTTCGGTATCGATTAAACACTGCCCGATCATCTGTTTGGATATTTCTTCGTAGTCCGGTCTTTGCTCTTCTATGCTTTTACAATCCATACAAATCGCCTGGTGATCATACACCGATAAAATACGCTGGTCATCGGCGCCGATTTGTTTGTCGCAATGGGTGCATTGTATGGCGCAGGTTAACTGTTCTACCCACTCGTCAGTCATCATATATATATCCTCCTTATAAAAATAATCTAAATTGAGTGCTTCAAAATTCCAAAAAGGACCGTGTTGTCTTATTATAAAAGAATTATGTCAATCTTAATTTTTGAAAATTTGGAGCCCTCCGGGATTGCCGATCTTACCGCATCTATGGTGTTAGATGCCGTCCCGCATAGTATACTATAGCGGTACGACATCTGCCGTATAGCTGCGGCAACCTCGACAATCGCTCAACTTAGATCCTAAATTGAGTGCTTAAAATAGTGAATCACCCGATGGGCTATTTTTTTATATCATTGACCAAATCTTTTATAATAGCAACAACATTTCGCCCCCGCTCGCGGGCGATCCGATGAGCGTCGGATACAATTTGGCAAGCCTGCGTTTTGAGCTCGGCTTCAGCGGGTACGGGTTTGCCCAGCTTCTGGTAGCGCCAGGTGATAAATCGCATCGCCAGATGCTCTTCCTGCTGTCTGAAAAAGCCCACTTCTCACACTCCTGAGACCCGGACCGAAACAATATACCGGACATCAAATATTGTGTCGCGTATTATAAATCCGGCCGCTTGCTGCTGGCTTCTGACAGCTTGCTTCTTGCTATGATCATTTGTAGCCAGCCGCCGGTAACCAAATGCCAGAATCCGTTTAGGTTGACGCCATTTGTCGATCACAAATCTTTAATACCAGCCGGTCCAAAACAAGTTTCGGATCCTGGCGGCTTGTTTTGAGTTGAACGTCCGTTTCATTTAACAGGTCGACAGCGGTGATGAGTTCATTTTTTGTAAAATGAGCTGATTTTTTTAAAAGCTGGTAAACCGGATAACCATTTTTAGGATTTCTGGCAAGTATTAAATCAGTTTGAATCTTCCTTTTTTTCTTTTTTTTGCCGCGCGCAGCATCTGTAACGGCAGCTTCCGGCCTTAATCCGACCTGCTCCCATTTTTCAATTGCCTGCTGCAATGAGTGATCGTATTCCAGAACAGACGGCATTATATTTTGTTGAAAAACATTATAGGATACACCGGCATGCCAGCCTTTGGCCTGGGGGCTGTCGGTGTAATCCTTGGCCAGAATCAATCTTCTGATCTGATTCACGATGGCAGCCAGAATCTGCAGGGGATGAAATCCAGCAGCCAGAAGCGAATTCATAAAAAAAAGGGCCCTTGAGACCTGACGGTCTGCGACGGCATTGGTCAGATCGTAAATTGGGTCCTGTTTAGTGCGCTTTAAAACTGAGGTAACATCTTTAACCGTAATCGCATCGCGTTGACCGACATAGTCGACTAATTTTTCAAGGTTGCCGCAAAAAGTCCTCAAATCAAAGCCCGTCATATCCAGCAGGGCTGCATAGGCGCTATTGTCTATTTTTTTGTTAACTGGTGTCAGGATTTCGGACATCTTTTTCCGCAACACGTCTTCCTGCGCCATCCGATCCGCCCGGCGATCTCCACCGGGAACCCGGCAGTCAATGACCACCCCATGTTCCTGCAGCGTCTTATAGAGACCCAGACGCCTGTCAACCATTTCAGTGGTGATCATCAGATGGTTCGTTGACGGAAACCCCTTTTTGATGGCTTTTTGCAGAGCGCCGGCATCGTCTGACGCGGCGGGTATCTCCAGTTGGTTCTGACGGCAGTATTCGACAAGATCGTCGATCCAAACTTCGCTTTTTATGACATCAGCCGCAAATGCAAGGGTTTTACGGCGGTTGGCGGGATCAAGATCTTCAAACGACAGATTTAGATTGCCCATCAGGCTTAAAAGGTATTTAGCAGCCTTGCTTTTATTTTCGTCATCATAGGCATTTTTCGAATTTTCGATCAGCCTCATTTTATTCTGCATAGCATGAAATATTCTGGATTCCAGCAGGGCGACGACCTTGGTACCCGGCAGAAGCGAAAACGTATTAACCCGTTCAATCGCATCATAAATATTCTCAGAGGCCCCTTCCATCGGATCGTAATTTGCCTGGCGGTTTTCCGCGGGAAGTAGTGCATCCAGAAGTTCACCAAATGCTGCTTTGACCAGCAGCTCTTCACCAAAAAACAGGTACACCGGTGCAAACTGTTTTTCAGTGCCAGCGGCTACATCCTTTACATATTTGGCTAGCAATTGATGATTGATTTCAGGCATTGCACAAGGGCTGAGAGTGGTTTCTAATCCGGCATCTTCTTAAACACGAGGTGATATAAAAATATACCGATGCCGATGGAAATAGCGCTGTCGGCGACATTAAATGCCGGCCAGTGCAGGTTCCCCAGGTAGAAATCCAGAAAATCGACCACCGTGCCGAATCGAATTCGGTCAATCAGGTTGCCAATGGCACCACCAAAGATCAGCGCAAATGCCGCTGACAGCCAGGCATACTGCGCCGGTGTCTTTTTGTAAAAATAAAATATTAAGCCAACAGCCAGGGATGATATGAACAGAAAAATAATGCTTCGCATGACCGGGCTAAGATTCGCCATCAGCCCGAAGGCCCCCCCGGGATTATGAATATGCGTAAGGCTAAAAAAACCTTCGATAACCGGGACGGCGGTGTGTATAGGTATAGACCGCAGGACAAGTTCTTTGGTGACCTGATCCAGCAAGATGATGGCACCGGCGATCACAGCCAGCTTGACGTATTTGTTTTTGGGCATATTTCTTCTTCAAGGGTTCCGAGGTTCAGGGTTCAAAGGTTCAGAGGTTAAAGAACCTTTGCTTCCGGCTGCTGGATAAACGCCAACCCAGAACCCGGAACCGTGAACCCTGAACGCTTTAGGACATCTGATCCAATGATTTTTGGCAGCGCGCACATATCGATGGTCGTTTACTGTCCGAGCCAACCGAGGTCTCATAAACCCAGCAGCGCTCGCATTTTTTGCCAGGCGCGGCTTCGATTTTGATGGTCAACCCCTCAACATTTTCACTGACAAAACTGTCTTCCAGCTGTTGGTCTTTGAGCAAAGACACGTTTGAAACGATAAAAATAAACCTCAAATCTTCTGCATACGGTTCAAGGGCGCCATATAAGTCGTCTTTTACCGATAGAATCACCGTTGCATCAAGGGGGTGCCCGATTTGTTTCTTGGCCCGTGCCTCTTCGAGAGCCTTGGTTGTCTCGGCGCGCACTTTCAAAAGCATACCCCATTTACCTGCCAGGGGCTCATCTTTCCAGCGCGGATTTGCGTCAGGCAAAAGGGCGAGGTGAACACTTGATAGCTTATCGCTGCGTTTGGGCATGTGTGCCCATATTTCTTCAGCCGTAAACGGGAGAAGCGGTGCCATCAGTCTTACCAGAGCGTCCAGCTGGTGGTACATGACCGTCTGCGCGCTTTTCCGCGCCCGGGATTTGGGTGGCGAGGTATACAAGCGGTCTTTGAGAATATCCAGATAAAACGCCGAAAGGTCAAGCGTGCAATAATTGTGAAGTGCATGATAGATAGTATGATATTCATACAGATCGTAAGCGTTGCGCGTTTTTTCGACAATGGACTGCAGCTTGTGCAGCGCATAGCGGTCCAGCTCGGTCATGACCTCATCAGACACCTGATCAGCAGCCGGGTCGAAATCAAAAAGGTTGCCCAGCATAAAGCGACAGGTGTTGCGGATGCGCCGATAGGCATCACTGAGCTGTCTTAAAATATTTTCAGAGATGCGGATATCTTCGCGGTAATCGGTTGCCGACACCCACAGCCGTAAAATTTCAGCACCGTATTTATCGATGACCTCACTGGGGGCCACTACATTACCCAGCGATTTAGACATCTTGCGACCTGCAGCATCCACAACAAACCCGTGGGTTAACACGGCTTTGTAAGGTGCCTGTTCACGTATTCCCACAGCGGTCAGCAAGGAACTGTGAAACCAGCCACGGTGCTGATCGCTGCCCTCCAGATATAAATCCGCCGGCCATTGCAAATCCGCTCTGGGCTCGAGCACTGCCGCGTGGCTGACACCTGAGTCAAACCATACGTCCAGAATGTCATTTTCCTTGACAAAGGATTTCCCCCCGCAGGCAGAACAGGCAACATCATTTCCAAGAAAATCATCGATATCTTTTTCAAACCAGATATCGGCGCCGTGCTGCTCAAATTCAGAATAGACCTTGCCCATGACCTCGTCATCAAGCAGGATTGCGTCACAGTCCTTGCAGTAAAACACCGCAATGGGAACCCCCCAGGCCCTTTGCCTTGACACACACCAATCCGGCCGGTTTTCGATCATGCCGTAGATGCGTTCGCGGCCCCAGTGCGGAATCCAGGTCACCGTGTCGATAGCCGCCAGTGAATTTCGACGCAGATCGGTTTTGTCCATCGAAATAAACCATTGGGGTGTGGCCCGGAAAATGACGGGTTCCTTGCAGCGCCAGCAATGCGGATAGTTGTGCTCAATCTGGCCCTCGGCCGCCAGCGCCCCGATATCCTTCAGCTTTTTGTTGATATTTTTATTGGCGTCAAAAACAAACTGACCGCTGAAAAAGGGGACCTCATCCGTAAAACACCCGTTATCATCTACCGGCGAGTAAACATCCAGATCGTATTTCAGACCGACTTCATAGTCCTCACGACCGTGCCCGGGGGCCGTATGAACACATCCGGTCCCGGCTTCCAGGGTGACATGATCGCCCAGAATAAGAATCGAATCCCGCTCGAGCATCGGATGACGACACCGTTTGCGTTCAATTACGCGGGGATCGATGTCGGTGAGGACAGTATAATCCTGGATACCAAAGGTTTGCATACAATATTCCATCAACTCACGTGCCAGTATGAAAACCGAATCATGTCCAACATCAACGGCAACATATTCAAACTCCGGATGTAAGGCGATGCCCAGGTTAGCCGGCAGTGTCCAGGGTGTTGTGGTCCAGATGATGACATATGCAGTTTTGCCGGCCAATGCCGGATAATCTGAGCTGATATCATCGCGTAGGGCGAATTTGACGAAAATTGAGGGGGCCGACTCATCCTGATATTCGATTTCAGCCTCAGCCAGTGCGGTCTGGCAGGTAAAGCACCAATAAATCGGCTTTTTACTGCGAAACAGACTTCCATTTTTGGCAAATTTGCCGCATTCCCGGGCAATGGTGGCCTCGTACGCGTAGTTCATGGTCAGGTAAGGATCTTCCCAATCCCCCATGACCCCCAGCCGCTTAAATTCACTGCGCTGGATGTCAATGAACCGCTCAGCATAGGCCCGGCACAGTCGCCGCACCTCCGCCAGAGAAAGTGTTTTCTTCTTCTCTCCGATTTCAAGGTCAACATTATGTTCAATCGGCAGACCATGACAGTCCCAGCCCGGTACATAAACGGCATCATAGCCGGCCATCTGTTTGGAACGCACGATGATGTCCTTTAAGATTTTATTCAGGGCCGTGCCGATATGGATATTGCCGTTGGCATAAGGCGGGCCGTCATGCAAAATAAAGCGTTCCCACCCTTTAGAGGAATTTCTGACCTGCTGGTGCAGATTCACCTCATCCCACTTGCGAAGCTGTTCCGGTTCCCGTTTGGAAAGATTGGCTTTCATGGGAAACGGGGTCTTCGGAAGGTTAAGCGTCTTTTTGTAATCCATGCATGCCTCCGATTCGGATTTGTAAATTAAACTAAATTTCTTACTTGGATTGCAAAATCCTGTCAAGCAAATACCATTGGCCGTACTAACGCCAGAGATGAATTTGAAAATAGGCGCATCGTACCGTCAAGATCTGAAAAATGCCAGTGGCGATTTTGTCAGGATGGTAGTCAGGATGGGTAGTCGGCGATATACGGTTCACCACCGCAATCAGGGGTGACCGTTTTGGGGGTTATATCTGAACTTAGACATCACTGGCGATATCCAGCAAATAACGCCCGTATTCATTTTGCGTCATATCCTTTGCCAGTTTTTCAAGTTGATCATTGCCGATATATCCAAGGCGATAGGCGATCTCCTCGATGCAGGCAATTTTAAGCCCCTGTCGTTCCTGGATGGCCTGAACATAGCTTGCCGCCTGCTGCAGCGCTTCATGGGTTCCGGTGTCCAGCCAGGCATACCCGCGACCCAGCAGCTCAACTTTGAGCTTCCCCTCACGCAAATACGACATATTAACATCGGTGATTTCAAGCTCACCGCGTTTGGAAGGTTTCAGGTTTTTGGCAATGTCAATGACGTGATTATCATAAAAATAAAGCCCGGGAACGGCATAGTGAGATTTGGGCTGCTGCGGTTTCTCTTCGATTCCGGTCACCTTGCCGCTGGCATCAAAATCCACCACCCCGTACCGCTGGGGATCTTTGACCGGATACCCGAAAATCAGTCCGCCGCTCTCCAATTGAACCGCCTTGTATAAAATCGACGAAAAATTAGGTCCGTAAAATATATTGTCACCGAGGATAAGAGCCACGGTGTCATTTCCGATAAATTGTTTTCCGATAATAAAGGCCTGGGCCAGCCCTTCAGGGCGGGGTTGCTCCTTGAAAACAAAGGACAGTCCCAGCTGGGAGCCGTCATTTAAGATTCTTTTGAAAATGGGCAGGTCATGCGGGGTGGATATAATTAAAATTTCCTTTATCCCAGCCTGCATCAGAACGGACAAAGGGTAATAAATCATAGGTTTGTCATAAACCGGCAACAGTTGTTTGCTGATCCCGCGTGTAATCGGAAACAATCTGGAACCGGAACCGCCCGCCAGAATGATACCTTTCATCATGCTAAATCCCATTCTCTTGGATGGATATGCTCAAATTTAATGTGATCCGCAGAAATCTCAGGCCGGACATCTAACAACCGAGCCCACCGCCAGATAACCGTAATTCTTTGACACCAGTTCGTTGTAATCCGGGATCATGCGACGACCGTCCATGATTAGATAGGGTGGTTTAACCGTATCTTCTATGGTTCTCGAAAATCCGCGAAACTCCTCACAATCTGAAGAAATGAAAAGGGCTTGGGTCCCTTGTATGGCCTCTTTAGCCGAATCAAAATATTTTATTTTTTCAAATAGAATATTTTTCGAAGGGTCAAACTCTTGCCGGGCGGTTGCATTGGCCAGCGGATCATAGGCATTGATTTGAGATACGCCTTTACCAAGCAAAGCCTCGACGACCTTAATCGACGAAGCATCGCGCATGTCATTGGTGTGCTTTTTAAACGCCAGGCCTAATACAGCCACAGTTTTATTATTGAATTTAAAACGGGCTTCATTGATGGCGCGATCCACCAAATACACTTTCTGATATTCGTTGACCTCGTATGAGGCCTCCAACATCTTGGTGCTGACATTCAGTCGGCGCAGCTGATAAATTAAAGAGGCAATATCTTTACCGAAACAGCTTCCCCCGGCACCATTGCTCACAAAAGAGCCCCAGGTGCTGATGCGATCATCAGCGGTTACCCCCAGCCGCAGGTCGTCGATATTTACATTCGAAATTTTCTCGCCGAGTTTTGCGCCGACCCCGTTCCAGAAGGAAATATAGGTCAACAGCATTGTGTTGGCCACATATTTGATTGCTTCGGCCGTCTCGGGCGTCGTCTCGATATATTTGATGCGAACGTGATGTATAAATTGTGAATAGACGCGGCGCAGGATTTTAAAATCTTCTTCGTGGTCACAGCCCACCACCACACGATCCGGTCTGCGGGCTTGATTGACAGCGGTTCCTTCAGCCAGAAATTCAGGATTGGACGCCACGCCAAAATTTTCAACCCCGTGCTTTTTCATAATGTTTTCCAGGCGCCGCACGGTTTCAATCGGCACCGTGCTTTTACTGACCAGCACAATACGGCGTTTGTCTTTTCTCTTTGCTAAAATTTCGGCTATTTGCCCGGCCGCAGAATCAAAATAGGTAAGATTGGTAGAACCGTCCAGATTGGAGGGTGTCGGCAGACACAAAAATATCGCATCGGTACCTTCAATGATGGACTTCAGGTCACAGGAAAAGAACAGTGATTTGCCGTGTGTTTCGCGAATAATATTGGAAAGACCCGGCTCCATGACAAATTTTTCAATTTCATCAGCCCGACCGGTTGAAAATGCGTCAATTTTGGACTGGTCGACATCATAGGCGTAAACTTCATGACCGTATTCTGAGCAAACGGCCGCCTGAACAAGGCCGACATAACCGGTTCCCGCAACAACTAGTTTCATATTCACCTCTTGTCTTAGTTTATTTAAGCCTGCCAGAAGCAGACACATTACCTCAATTCATAACGCTGAGTATGGGGGAAAGTTTACTGTGATCGCTGGAAATATTTGATGGTTGCTTTGTCTTAATAAACGCCCAGATCCTTCAACAAATCATTGATGCCGAGTTTTTGAAGTTTTAATCTTAAAAATTCGGAAATGGTCGGCTGGACGGGTCTGACATTAAGGAACATATTTGCTTCTCTGGGTGTTTGATGGCCTTTTTTGATGTTGCAGGGTTTGCAGGCTGCCACACAATTTTCAAAGGTAGACTGGCCACCTCTTGATTTGGGAATAATATGATCGATGGTAAGCCGCAGCTTCCTGGCACCGCAATAGGCACATTTGAAGCCATCTCTGATAAAAACATTCTTCTTGCAGAAGGCAACCCCGGTGCGGTAGAGGGTACGGATCAGTTTAATCAGGCGCATAACTGCCGGGACCTTGAAAATAGCGCCGCTGGCGCTTCTTACCGTTTGGGCAGAATTTTTCAAAACCTCAACCTTACCTTTCGCCTGAAGACAGATGGCCCGTTTCCAGTCAATCACATTCAGATAGGTATAATCTGCATTCAGTAAAATGCAATGTGTCATTCCCTGCTCCATTTATAAATTCTTGCCGAACCTTTACAAGCATTCACCGTCGACTGCTCACGGGTAAACGCTAAAACCCTGCTGTGGGTACCTTTAAAATTTTAATATAGCCCACTTTAAAAATCAATCCCATATTGCGCTTTGCAATATTATACCATAATTACAACATTAGCTTAATTTTCACAACCGATGGTAGTCGCCTGAAACCGGTAAAAACGATCAAGTTGAGCCCGTTACCCGTTAACCCGTTAGCCGGCTAACAAAAATGAGACGCCTTTCTTTTATTAACGGCTTAACAGGCTAAACTGGCAACCGGCAAACCTATTTAATTTTGACTATGGATCATTTTGATTTCATTGCGCCGCTCTACGATCGTCTGACCGCGACGCCTGACAGAGCCCGTTATCAGAAAATGCTGAATTTACCGTGTGCAGGTCGTTTGCTGGATGCCGGTGGCGGGACCGCCAGGGTCTCAACCCTGTTACGTGATATGATCGGGCAGGTGGTCGTCAACGATCTGTCGCATCACATGTTAAAGCGGGCTGGCAAGAAAAAGGTTCAGCCTGTCCGGTCGCTTGTCGAGCAGCTTCCCTTCGCAGATCAAACCTTTGAGCGCATCTTAATTGTCGACGCCCTGCATCACTTTAAGAACCAGCAGCGGTCAATCCATGAACTGTTGAGGGTTTTAAAAAGCGGCGGGCGTCTGGCGATAGAAGAATACGATCTGAATCACAGGGCCGTCAAGCTGTTGGCATTGGCTGAAAAAGTCATGGGAATGCGCAGTCGGTTTTTACGACCGGCTGAAATTCAAGCAATGATGGGCTCAAACTGCATCTCAACTAAAATTGAGCACCTCAACCGCAATACCGCCTGGATCATCGCAGATAAAAATTAAACGCCATAAAGGCTGCATTCAAAAGGGTCTACAAATCGTGGCCGTGTCAGGTCTTGCTGCGATTTAATCCTTGGGTGACGTAAAATTTGAATCACAATCTATCGCCAGTGAGCATTCTTCATCTTTATCGGTGAACACCGTAATTTCCTTGTCGGATGAGATCGGTGCTTCGTCGAAGTATAGGACTTCTTCATGCGTGAAACACGCCCGGCGGATAAAATTGATAATCGTTTCTTCGCCTCTGATAAATCGGTAGCTTTTAGCGTCTTTTACGACCAGAACCGGCACACTATCGATCGCCAGTACTTTTAGAATCAGGCGGTTAATTTTGGGTGAAAACTGTTGATTCAGTTCAAGCCCGGAAAGATGCAATGATGTCACGGCGTCAATTGGGTTTAAATATAAATCGCAACTGTTGCAATTGTTGAGCGTTTCGATAACCTTTTCGCAATGCGGGCAATCGGAGGAAAATATCAAATAAATTTCTTTGGTGGGTGATGAGCAGGATTTTACTCCGTAAGCGGCCTCTTTGAGTGTATAGGTTTTTGATTTTGCGCCCATCGGAAAAAAGGTCAAAATAGAAAATGACAGGCCAACCGCAGATAATATGGCGATCCCCATTGCCATCTGACGCAAACCGTAAAGCAACGTCAGAATAATCATGAGCACAAAGATAATCAGGCAATAACCACAAAACGTGCGGGCTACAAATATTTGATAAGCCATCAAAGCGGCGTCAAAGACCAGGCCCGATATGAGCGCCAATCCAATTACGTCAATATCAAACCAAAATGTTGCCTTCAGATTGAATAGCAGCCAAAAAAGCACTAGGAAATAGGTCAGGCCTAAAATGTTCAGATATAAAGGCGAAATGGTCGTCAGTTGTTCGACAATTTTACACCCGGCATTAAGACACAGGCTTGAACCCGATATCAATTGAATCACAATTTGAAAGGCGATCATTATGGTTGCGCCCAGGGCAACCAGGCGCATGATCTTAAATTTTGTTTGTAACGTCATCATACGATAATTTCGGTTCCCGCCTGCCCTTTTACAGCCGATTCAATTGCCTTGATCGATGTGATAACAGCGCGCTTGCCCCCATCACGCACAAATTGGACTGCAGCCTCAACTTTGGGACGCATTGATCCGTCGGCAAAATGGCCATCGGCGATCAATTGGTTTGCCGATCCAATATTTAAGCGGCGCATAAATTTTTCATCTTTTGTTCCATAATTTAAGGCCACACCGTTCACATCCGTAGCGATTACAAAGATGTCAACACCCACCTCTTGAGCCAGTTTGGCACTGGCCAGGTCCTTGTCGATGACGGCATCAACACCCTGAAAGGCCCTGCCCTCCCGCACTACAGGGATCCCGCCGCCGCCGCAGCAAATGATAATAAAACCTGCTGTAATTAACTTTTTGATTTCGCGTTTTTCTATGATGGTTACCGGCTTTGGGGATACCACCACACGTCGGAAACCTTTAGCGGTTTTGGCGACAGGATAACCGGACGGCGCTTGCTTTTTTGATGCATAGATCGGCCCGATGGGTTTGGTTGGATTCAAAAAAGCCGGATCTTGCTCGGAAACCACCACGTAGGTTATCAGGCTGATCAACGGCTTGACGTGAACCCCTAAATCCATGAGCTGGCTGTCCAGGGTCGATTCAATCATGTACCCGATTTGGCCCTGGGTTTGGGCAACCAGAATTTCAAGCGGCAGTTTGGGGACATCAGAGCAGCTTTCCTGCTGCAACAATAGGTTACCCACCTGCGGGCCATTGCCGTGGGTGATAATAATCCTGTAATCCTGAGAAAGCTGGGCAATTTGCCGAATGGGCAACACCAGGTTTTTAAACTGCTGGGTCACCGTACCCCTTTCCCCCTTTCGAATGAGGGCGTTGCCTCCGAGGGCCACGAGCAGTATCGGTTTATCGCGGTTATTCATTGTTCACTGTCTCTCAGATATCAGACCCAAATTTTATTCCGGGTTTTAACCAGTGGGTTCCGAGGTTCACGGTTCAGCGTCACTCGTTTTGGCTCTATCGAACCCCCGTCTTGGTCAAGACCACACAGCAAAAGGTCGCCGCGGCAGGCAAGGTTCTGGGTCCAAAGGGTTCAGGCCGCTGGTCCCTCGCTCGTGGTTGCTGTCATCGACCCGGCCGAGATCGTCTCGCGCTGGCAAATGATTCCTTGCTTCTTGCCGGCAGCGAGAAGCCAGCGACCAGAAGCCTTATATATAGATCCTATACGCAAGGGTCTGTCTTGCAATAAAATTATTCCAAACGCGCGGTGATGAGCTCCTCAAGCGTTGGTTGCCCGTGGTCTTGATACCCGTATCTTACCCGTAAAGTCGGTTTTTCAATATTCAGCACCAACGGAAGATGAATTGGCGTTGCGAATAAAACCAGATCACAATCGACTTGATTGATGGTTTTTTCAAGATCGCTGATCTGTTCAGGTGTATACCCCATGGCCGGGATCACATTTCCGATATGCGGATAAACCGTGTAGGTTTCATTTAAAGAACCGACCGCATATGGGCGTGGATCGATGATCTCTGCAGCCTTAAAAATTTCAGCGGCGACAATTCCAGCTCCGAACGGCATTTCGCCATGCGTCAGCGTCGGCCCATCTTCAATTACCAGAACGCGTTTGCCTTCAATCATCTCCGGTTTTTTGACCACCACTGAAGACTCCGCCAGAACAATTTGTGCCCCGGGGGCGTATTCTTCAATATTTTTTCGGACCTGCCAGACTTTTTGCGCCGGGGCTGAATCGACTTTATTGATGACGGCAATATCCGCCATAATCATGTTGGTTTCTCCGGGAAAGTACAACAACTCATGACCCGCGCGGTGTGGATCGAACAGCACGATATGCAAATCCGGCTTGTAAAAAGGGGTATCATTGTTACCACCGTCCCAGATGATCACATCGGCTTCTTTCTCGGCTTCCGATAAAATCTTACCGTAGTCGATACCGGCATATACCACAATGCCCTGCTCGACCAGGGGTTCATATTCCTCTCTTTCTTCAATGGTGCACTGGTTTTTTTCAAAATCGTCATAGGTCGAAAAGCGCTGCACCACCTGATTTCTAAGGTCGCCATAGGGCATTGGGTGGCGCACCACTACGGCTTTTTTCCCCATCTGATTTATAATCTCACAAACCTTGCGAGTCGTCTGTGATTTGCCGCATCCTGTACGTACCGCACATACGGCCACAATCGTCTTTTGTGATTTCAGCATTGTATAAGGTGCACCAATTAGAATAAAATCGGCCCCTTCAGCCATCGCCAGGGAGGCCTTGTGCATGACTTCGATATGCGGCACATCGCTGTAGGAAAAGGCGACCAGATCCACCTTATTTTTGCGGATCAACTCAGCAAGGTTGTCTTCCGGGTAAATGGGTATACCCTGGGGATAGCGATCCCCGGCAAGCTCAGGAGGATACAGGCGGCCGGCAATATCCGGAATTTGGGCGGCGGTGAATGCAACAACATCGTAACGTGTATTGTCCTTAAAATAGACATTGAAATTATGAAAATCCCGACCGGCTGCCCCCATAATAATGACTTTTTCGATCATGTCTCCGCCTTTCTGTAATAATTGGTTAGCTTGAACTTTACATTATTATATACCAGGATTAATGCCACCTGCAAATATCTTTCACAGTCACAGGTTCTCGGTTGCACATCAGGGTTATGTACCTCAAGAGTTTCGGTATCATGCTGCCGCCCCTGTCGTTCAATATAAAATCTGTTCGGGTGTCGCTTTTATCCAACCTTTGAACCTCGAACCTCGATTAAATTTATAATTTGATTCAACGTCTGATTTATACTAATAAAAGAGACCGTCCTTTCAAATCAGGAAACCCGATATGACCCAACCGCTTTTTCTGCAAAATATCATTGCCTGTATCTGGGACTTTGATAAAACGCTGAGTCCCGGCTACATGCAGGCGCCCATATTTGAACACTATAAAGTCGATGCCAAAACTTTTTGGAAAGAAGTTGAACAATTACCCGAAGTTTACAAAAAAAACGGCCTTGATCTCATTTCCACGGACACGCTGTATTTAAATCATATCCTGACCTATGCCCGCGCGGGTGTGTTCAAAGGACTGAACAATTCCCGCTTAAGAGAATTGGGAGCTAAAATAGAGCTCTACAATGGACTACCACAATTTTTTGAAGAGATTAAATCATTCGTATCGAGGCATGCTCACTGGCAACCACATGATATTCAAGTAGAGCACTACATCGTTTCGACCGGTTTACGGCAGATGATTTTAGGCAGTGAAATTGCACCCTATGTCGATGGTGTCTGGGGATGTGAATTTGTTGAAGACACACCCCCGCCCGATTATTTGCAAAAAGATGAAAAATCGGTTTCCAATAAAACACGCATCATTTCACAAATAGCATATGCGCTTGATAATACCACAAAGACCAGAGCTGTCTTTGAAATCAACAAAGGCAGCAACAAAATACCGGAAATTGACGTAAACGCCATGATTCCCGATGCAGACCGTCGGGTCCCCTTTCAAAACATGATCTATGTCGCCGACGGGCCCAGTGATATTCCGGTTTTCTCATTGATCAACCGCTTTGGTGGCAGAACCTTTGCCGTCTATCAACCTGAATCCAGCAAAGAATTTTCACAGGTAAACCGTTTGCAAAAACAAAAGCGGGTTCAATCATTTGGTGAAGCCAACTATACCATGGGCTCGCAAACCGCCATGTGGATAATAAATGCCATCAGTGAAATTTCTGCTCGGATTGTTGAAAGTCGGGAAAGAGCACTGGGTGATAAAATCGGCAAACCGCCCAGGCATCTTGAGTAGTTTTCTGCTCAAAGTATATAAATTAGGGTGTCTGATTTACCTTACAACAGTATAATTATTCTTTAGGATTTCAGGTTTCAGACCTTAAGAAATAAAACTTGCTCCACTATTGAGTTGGAGGCGAAAAAAGATGAAAAAAGTAGAAAATTTGAAAAAAGTAAATCTCCTCCTTGAAGCCGGTAATACAGCAGAGGATATGAATCTGACACCGGAGGTCCTTGGATTTGAGTTCATCTTCGGTATCGGACCTGATGGCATGTGCCCTTTTGAATACGAATTGGCCAATAAAAACGAGGGCGACATCGTTTTGCTGCACCTCAAGAAACAAGAAATCCATCCCTTTTTGAAACATCTCCAGCTACCGGTTCAGGCTCTGTTTGAAGAAAAAGATTCATTTTTTTTAAAAGTAAAAATTTCAAAGATTGAACAACCCGACAGCAAAGAAGTGGTCAAAGCTTTGGCAGAATTGACATTGCATCCAGGTGATTGTGGTTGCGGTTGTGGCTGTTAGAAGCAATTTCAAAAAGGTATCTTACATCCAAAGACTTTGTTATCGCGGATAAAAGGACTCAGCCGAGTTGTTTTCGGCTTGCTTTGTTGAACACCTTAATTTGCTAAAATCAGATGTGCAATCCCGCATTCATGCGCGGGATGTGATCACCTATTTTTGAAACAGGTTCTAATTATCTTCGACTTGACGAAATACAAATCAACGTTATCATTAAAAGTAATAACAGGCGGATGCAGTAAATTTCACCGGTGGTTGCCCGAAAAATGGAAGACAAACATTATGAATTGGCCAAGATCTTTTAAAACGGGCACTCAGGTGAAAACGAAAGGAGGAGGAAGATGTTCAAAGAATTTAAAGAATTTGCCATGCGGGGCAATGTGGTGGACATGGCCGTTGGTATTATCATCGGTGCTGCCTTTGGTACTATTGTCAAATCACTGGTTGCCGACGTTCTGATGCCGCCTATCGGCCTTTTGCTTGGCAACGTAGATTTTTCTAATCTGTTTGCCGTTATCAAACAGGGGTCGGTTGCCGGCCCGTTTGCTACGGTGGCAGAAGCGCAAAAAGCAGGGGCGGTTACCATCAATTATGGTATGTTCATCAATACGATCATCAGCTTTTTGATCGTTGCTTTTGCTATTTTTATGGTCATCAAAGGACTCAATAATCTGAAACGAGAAGAAGAAGCGCCACCTGAGGAACCCACCTCCAAGGAATGCCCGCATTGTTTTTCAGAAATACCCATCAAAGCAACACGCTGTGGCTTTTGCACCTCGGACATCAGCTCAGCATAGGGTCAAGGCGAATTTGTGGATCCAGCGCTGTAAATCAGTGCCGGCTTCAGCGAAATATCTTTAGTTGACATGTATCGGGGATGGCTTCGGAAATTGATTCTAAAACCGCCATCCCCGATTCATTTCTGACGGACTGCCTCAATTTTGCCGGACACGAGGGATTTCACGGGCAAGATTCGGGTATTCAATTTTTAATTTGCCTTTAACGCTGCTTCTGTGTAAAATTTTGATAACCCATGCCGCCTGCCCAATTACGATCGTATTCGTTCGGTTTTTAAATTGGCGTTCAACCCCTGATCTTAGTACTGCAGATGAAGGTCATAACAAAATCACCTATTTTAATCAGCCTGATGCTTCTTGCTGCAATGACGGCGTTCGCCGAAGCCGATGAGCCTGCAAACAAGCTTGGATGGCGACCGCTTGACAAGGGACTTGAATTGGGCACCTTTCGGTCTCCAATGCCATCCGAAGTCGGTGATTCGCTGATAAGAGTGCTGCGAATTGATCCCAAGCATTACCGTCTGCGGTTGCTCAATACTTCGGCCATCCCAAAGGGTTCTCCGATAACGCCAAAACAATGGTGCCAGCAAAACGGGCTGACAGCCGTTATCAACGCCAGCATGTACCAGACCGATTATAAAACAAGTGTATCTTTAATGCGCAAAAAAGGGCACGTCAATAACCCGCGCCTGTCAAAAGATATGGCCATCCTTGCATTTGACCGTTTGGATAGCAGTGTTTCAGAAGTTAAAATTATTGACCGCCAGTGTGAGGATTTTGAATTTTGGAAGAAAAAATATGCCACCCTGGTTCAGAGTATCCGCATGATATCGTGCACCGGAAAGAATGTCTGGAAGCAGCAGCCGCGACGCTGGAGCACTTCAGCTATCGGCATGGATGAGAAAAATAATGTTTTATTCATTCACGCGCGCTCATTGTACAGCACCCATGATTTGATCAATATCTTGAAGGTTCTTCCCCTGAACATCTCGCGCAGCATGTATACCGAGGGCGGTCCCCAGGCCCAGTTATACATCACGGTTTCGAATCAAAAATTTGAGTTCGTTGGAAGTTATGAGGTTGGCTCAAGCGATGCAAATAAGGGATCATTATCATGGCCCCTTCCCAACGTGATCGGCATATCAAAGCGCCACCCAGAGCCCGATCAATAGACGCTATTCATACTCACCTGGCCATGATTCCATAATTAAGGTATTGATATTTAGCCGGGCTTCATCTATGAATAAAAAGTGCAACCAAAGGAGCAAAATAGCGGCATCACAGCTTAATATCGACCTAACAAATTAGAATTTATATAAATACCATTTTATCAAAATGCCAAAAGCCACCGCCCAGTATAATCTGGCCGTCCTCAATCCAGACCTTGCCAAAGAATGGCACCCGACGCGCAACGGGGATTTAAATCCCCGAAACGTGACACCCGGGTCGGGTCGCAAAATATGGTGGATTTGTGGCAGCGGTCACGAATGGCAGGCGCCTGTATACAGCAGAAGCCGCGGTAGCAATTGTCCGTTTTGCCATAGATCCTCGGCAGCCGATGATAATGAGATGTTAATCGCTAACACGGATCTCACCAAACAATGGCATTTAACAAAAAATAGCGGATTGAACCTGAGAAATTTGCCAGCGGGCTTCAAAAAGAAAGTGTGGTGGATCTGTAAAGAGGGTCACGAGTGGGAAGCTACGGTCAAAGCCAGAATGAAGGGCAGCGGGTGCCCGCAATGCCGTAAACCGGATAATCAGGAAGATCTAAGAAAAAAGGCGTCTTCAGCGCAGGCGCCCGGGAAAAGCTATGGAGCACATAAATTCAGTACACGCCAGCCAGCTTTTTCACAGGCCAGCGCCGCAACCGGATTTAGAAAAAATAAGCGCTATAAGCATCAGGCGACCGTCATTATCGAAGATATAAATTCCGGTTCGTTGAGCTATGCACAGACCAAGGATTTCAGCAACGATGGTATGCTATTGGAATCAGCAGTTGCCATTAAACCCGGTACCCGGGTAAAAATAAAATTTGACACTCAGCCCTTCAAATCAGCACCAAAAACTTACAACTCGGTTGTCAGGTGGTGCAAAGAAGAAACCGATGAAAGCGCCATGCACAATTACGGAATCGGTGTAAAATTCATTTAACCAGAAAACCCGGCGTTGGTCTGCCACCCAATCAACTAAAATATGACTGGGTCTCAGTTGGTGAAGCAACAATTTGAGATCTATAACATTTTTGGTTGTAAGCGAACGGATCAAATGACGGAATACATAATTAAACCTAAAGTTTAAGCAATTAATTCCGATATCAAGACTACACCTTAAATTTGCGCAAGCAGGTTCATGTTACGGGAGATTGTAATGAAGGACCTTATTTCTCAGGGCTTATTGCTGTTTTCAGAAATCGGCGTCATCGTTGTGATGTTAATTATCATCGCCAAAGAACGGAAAAAAAGAAAAGAAGAAGAAAAGAAAAATAAACGGCCCGCGCGTCACAGCACAGTGCCCGAAACACGAACACTGTACCTGGATTGAGCGCTGACACAATCGAGCCTAAATTCATCGATTCACCTTATACAAGGGCAGCACCCCGATTTGGGGTACTGCTTTTTTTATTAAATCATTTGCTTGTGACGGCAACCGGCATGTCCGTGCTGAATGAGATACGCTTATGAATTGCCCGAAATGCGGTTTTGAACAGGCGCTGGAAGGTCCTGAATGCCAAAAATGTGGCCTTATTTTTTCTAAATATATAAAAATATTAGAAAAAAAGACAAAATCGACCGTATATAATACCGTTGCAGCACCAAAAATCAATGAGCACCAGGAATTTATAAAACACCTGTTTTTTCATGTTAATGCAGAAACCAATCCTTTGATATTGGCCGGCCGCTGCCTTGTATTTATTATCATTTTGATGTGGAGTTTTAAGTTTATCCTCACCCCTATGAAAAGCCAGTATGCAATGGAATCTTTCTGGCATCTGGTTAACCTGCCCTTTCATGAAGCCGGCCACCTTATTTTTAGACCTTTTGGCCGACTGATGACCTCGCTGGGCGGAAGCCTCGGTCAACTGCTGATGCCGCTGGTATGCCTGGTTGTATTTTTAATCAAAACCCGCGATACATTTGCTGCCGCATTTGCCCTGTGGTGGTTTGGTGAAAATTTTTTGGACCTCGCCCCTTACATCAATGATGCCCGATCGCTTACCCTGCCGCTTCTGGGCGGCAATACCGGCCGCACATCCCCGTACGGCTTTCACGATTGGGAATTCATCCTTAAAGAAACCGGCTGGATCAAACACGACCATGCGCTGGCTCATTTTACGCACACACTGGGTTGTATTTTGATGATATTCGCTCTTGTATGGGCCGGGTATATCCTCTATAAGCAATATCGATATAAAAATGCCTCCGATTGAGCCGATCGCGATTGCATGTTAACATGTTTTCGCATAAATGGCTGACCCAAACATAATAAAGCTAAATTCGTATGTCGTTTCTACCCGATTTAGAAAGGATTAAGAAATGAGAAATACGTTCCTATTTATCTGCCTAACCGCATGTATCGTATTTACAGTGGCTTGTTCGGGGACGATGAAAGGTGTCGATCGGTACTCGGGCAAGCGCGTCTACTTTGACTATCAGGATGAAAAATTAGGATCCGCTCAACTGCAGTTGACCATGCCGGATGGAGAGCATTTTATGGGCAAGCTGCTAGAAGAACCGGCGGAGCGGCAATCGGGTAAAGAATACCCGGCGATTGAGCAATTCGTTGGAAACTCGGAGGCGCACCTATTTGGTGACCGTGGTACGGAGATGAGGTGCAAATTTAGACTTTCTGATCGTATCGTGGGATTTAAAAGTGGTGGGTTCGGACTGTGCGAAACTTCCGAGGGCCATGTGATTGATATTTTTACGCGCTAAAAAGAATCCGGGCGCGTGAACATGAAAGTGTGGGCTGCATATCACAATAAAGCCAACTCAGCACTACCCTAAAGCAGGATGCTAAGATGAAAAACATTCATGATACAATTGCACACAGTAAAAAAACCGGTGAAATCGAATTTTTCATAAAGGAACGCCGTGCGGATTGTGTGATCAGCGCAATGCCTGTTAAAGACGGCATCCTGAATCCGTTTGGCACCGTGCACGCCGGAGCCCTTGTATGGCTGGCCGATGTAACCGCAACTGTTTTGGCGTTATCGCAAGTCGAATTGAGCCCGGATGGCAGGGGTTTTCCGCTGGCCATCAACATAAATACCCATCTGCTGGACAACCAACAGGAAGGAGAAATCAGGGCCGAAGCTCGGTTTGTGCGTCAGGGAAAACGGGTTACCGTTGTGCGCACCCGCGTAACCGGCGCTCAAGAGCGACTTTTAGCCGAAGTTACCACAACCCACATACCAGCCATCTGAAAAACCACTTTGATCTGGTCGTATCGCAGAACGTTTTCCATCACATGGCGCAATGGCAGACGGCTGCGAGTGAAATCGTCCGGGTTATAACGCCGGGCGGTTATCTGCTGTGGCTTGACCTGGCCTTTTGCGGTTGGATTGCCCAGCGTTTCCAGCCCCTTGCCAAACGGCACGGCCTGAAATCATGTGCCGTGGCGGCAGTGCGATCATTTCACCGCTTGGAAAAGTATTAGCGGGCCCGCTGTATGACCAGGAAGGCATCTTATTTACCGACCTGGATTTGGGCGCCATCACCCGCAGTAAATTCGATTTTGACGGGGTGGGGCATTACGCCCGTCCGGATGTTTTTCAGTTGCGTATTAATGAAAAACCGCATAGGTCAGTGATTTCCGACGGTAAAAAATAATGGAATGGAGCTTATTTATTAAGGGTCTGATCATCGGTTTTTCGATCGCCGCACCGGTGGGACCCATCGGCGTCCTGTGCATTCAGCGGACCTTGTCAGACGGCAATGTACAGGGATTGGTCACCGGATTAGGAGCAGCCACCGCCGATGCCATTTACGGCTGTATTGCCGCTTTTGGTTTAACATTGATTTCCGATTTCCTCGTCGATCAGTCCTTCTGGTTTAGATTGATCGGAGGCCTTTTTCTTTGTTATCTGGGATTACGCGCATTTTCCAGGAAACCGTCTGCGCTGAATATTTCTTTGACAAACAGCACTGCGCTTTCAGCATACGGCACCACCTTTTTGCTGACCCTCACGAACCCGATGACGATTCTGTTTTTTGCCGGCATATTTGCCGGCCTGGGTGTCGTCAGTGAATCTGCCCATTACGCATCAGCCGGCCTGATGGTCACTGGTGTCTTTTTGGGCTCCGCCGCCTGGTGGCTGATCTTAAGCGGCATAACCGGCATTTTTCGCCACAAAATCAGCGAGGGCAAACTGGCGCTGGTCAATAAATTGTCGGGTATCGTCATCGCGGTATTTGGTGTGGCTGCACTCATCAGTGCTGTTGTTTAAATATAAGAGAATGAGCAGGTGTCAGTGTTCAGGTGTCAGGTGTCAGCGTACAGAAGACAGAGAACAGAAAACAGAAGACAGATAGGCCCCTTCGTCTTCAATTTTTTTATCTGTCTTCTGTCGTCTGACCTCTGTCGTCTGAAAATCGGACACCCGAAACCTGAAGCCTGAACGCCTTCGGCGGAACTTTTAATGCTGACACCTGAAACCTTGTATAATGGTGAGGTCCTCGATGAGATTCATCTTATAAAAAACAAGAAGGGAATGAAATATGGAAACCATAGAAGTAGCGCCGGTCAAAGCGACCATTTCCCATGCAGAATTTCAAAAAGTCGATATTCGCGTCGGGACCATTGAAAGCGTTGATCCTGTAGAAAAGGCCGACAAACTCGTCAAATTGAGCGTCAACTTTGGAAATCATCGACGCCAGATACTGGCCGGTATCAAAACCGAACGCGCTAATCCGGGCGAAATTATTGGTCGACAGGCATTATTCGTGGTCAATCTTGAGCCGCAGGAAATGATGGGCGAAGTGTCTGAGGGTATGTTGTTTGATCTGGGCTATGCCGATGACATTACGCCGGTTCTGGCCGTTCCGGAGCGACCGGTCCCCGATGGTGTTCGGGCAGGATGATGGATATTCACATCAGACCGGCCGGGCGTGAAGATGCCAAATTTATGGCCTGGCTGATACTCACAGCCGGAAGAGCACACGTCACCAGGGGAATCTGGGAAGTTATCCTGGATGGAACGGAGCAAGAAAATTTTAAATTCCTGTCTCTACTGGCGGTAACCGCCATACCGCATCTCTTTCATTACTCTTGCTACCTTGTCGCAGAATCAGATGGCCGGCCAGTGGCGGGACTGGGTGGCTACGACCCGATCAGCCTGGGTTACCCGGCGCTGCAACAGGCCATGCCGGAAGTTTTCAGACAACTGCAGCAGCCGGGTCCGGATCCGCATGCCAAAAAACGCGCTGAGCGCGTCTTGTGCTGCATACCCGACGAGGCCCAGGATGCCTGGATCATTGACAGCGTGGCCACCTTACCTGAATATCGCCGCAAAGGAATCGTCGACCGGCTGCTCGCTGCCATTATTGAACAAGGCCGCCAAAAAGGATTCCGGCGGGCTCAGATCAACCTGTACATCGGTAACCGACCCGCTCAGCGTGCTTATGAAAAACATGGATTTAAAATTGTGGATCAAAAATGTCATCCGGATTTTGAGGCTGAAATTGGCTCACCGGGGATGGTGCGCATGTTGAGAAATCTTTGAAAATACAAACAAATCAGAATAGAAAATGCTCGTGAAGGCTTGATTTTACAAGATCAAGCTTAAAAAGATGACTAGAATATGACTTGACACACCCGGATCGATGTGATTCAGATACGGCAGTTGTGCCTTTTTCATTTCTTAACTAGAGGGAAACATGGCCACTTGGATCTGGATCTTCATTATTCTGGCCGGGAGCCTGTTTGCTCTGAAAATTATATATGTCCTTTGCATTGCCCTGGTTCTGCCCGTCACCCAGGGCGCCCTATATGTTTCAACTTCGCAAACAAAAATAAGCGCCTTTATCAATGCGGTACCCATGAGAGCAGACCAGATGCTCGTCGATTTGGGTTGCGGTGATGGCCGCGTGCTAAGAAAAGCGCTAAAGCGATATGGGGTTCGTACAGTCGGATATGAAATCAATCCGCTGGCCTATCTGAAGGCCCGAATATTTTCTTTCGGTTCCAGCAAAATTAAAATCAGGCGTCAAAATTTTTGGGAAGCAGACCTTTCGGATGCAGATGTGGTTTTTTGTTACCTTTATCCGGATGTCATGAAAAGATTGGCCGCCAAGCTTGCCGCCGATCTGAAGCCCGGCGCCGTCATTGTTTCCAGCAATTTTTCCCTGCCGGGATGGGTTCCCAGCAAGATTGTAAAGCTGAAACACAGTTTGCACAATGATCCCATTTTCATATACCGATCGCAAATCGGTGCCCCCTGCCCTGCAGGAAACAACAGAATTCAATGGCCTTTGCCCGCAAACGGCGGTGTGCATGAAAAAGCACCTTTGATTTGGCTGCTGAACAATAATTGATGGCTGCAATTCATACGGCTGTGCTGGGAAACGCAAGAGGAGACTCATGAAGCAAGATATTTTGCTGAAAATGCAAAAGGGGGTGTATTATCCGGGAAATCATCTGGGCAACAGAAAGGATCTGAATTTTCTGGTGACCGAAGGGTTTTTGGAACCTATGGAAGGTTCCTTTGTTTGCGGTCCCAACAACCAACCATCCTATTGTTTGACCGATAAAGGCTGTCGCGAAAAGCGAAACAATAACCGCTAAGCAGACATGGTTTCATTTTTTTCCAGCACTGAAACAATGCTAAAATCCCTGAAGTGTTTGACGAATTGTTCAATTCAGCCTACCTTATAAACAAATTTCCGTGTGCAAAAAAAAATGCAGAACTGATGATCTTATGAATCCTGATGTGGATCAGCTGGAATCAATTTCTACTGACTTGATCGATGCGCTGCGCCCCTTAAAATTCGGGCCGCCCATCAGTCATGTTTACAATCCCCTTGAATACGCCCGGGAATCTTTAAAGCAATATCACACAAAATTTGCCTCCGTTCCCAAGGAGGTATTGTTTCTGGGGATGAATCCAGGACCCTGGGGCATGGCTCAGACCGGTATTCCCTTTGGCGAAATCCAGTCCGTTAGAAACTGGATGAAGATTCAGGCCCCGGTTGGCTCTCCTGAAAAAACACATCCTAAAAGACCGGTGCTGGGTTTTGCCTGCACCAAAAGAGAAGTCAGCGGTCAACGGCTCTGGGGGTGGGCTCAAAAAAAGTATAGTACACCCGGTCGATTTTTCAAGCGCTTTTTTGTAGCCAACTACTGCCCCCTGATTTTCATTGAAACCAGCGGGCGCAACCGGACACCGGACCAAATTCGGGTGGCCGAACGCAGGCCGTTGCTGGAAATATGCGACCGGGCCCTTAAGCGCACCATCGAATATTTTAAGCCGCGCTATGTCGTGGGTGTCGGCAAATTCGCAGAAAAGCGTGCAAAAATTGTCCTGGGGCAGCACAACGTAAAAATCGGCATGATTGCCCACCCGTCTCCTGCCAACCCGCAGGCCAATCGCGGGTGGGAGCCGTTGATTGAAAAGCAGCTTGCAGAGCTGGGAATCAAAATCGGTTCAAATAAATAGATGGAGTAATGGAGTGTTGGAGCAATTACTATTTCGGAATGCAGATTGCGGATTTCGGATTTTTGACGCCTCGTTCCTTTGATCTTTTAAATCTGCAATCCGCAATTGCTTTTTTTGCAGTACTCCAGTACTCCAGCACTCCGGTATCAAGATAAATTTTATGACTTGTAACCTTAAATATATCACCGCCCTCATTATACTGACAAGCCTGCTGGGGTGCGCCACCGCCAACGTTTATTATCCGGGCAAAAATTCGGCCGATCTCGCAGCAGTGGAACAGCAAGCAAAGGCCCAGGAATACTGGGAAAATATAAAACGGCTTGAGTGGGAACTTACTGCGCTGGGTCCTGCGGTTGATCCGCTAGAGGCCCGGCGGGCAGCTGAAACCGCCATCCGTGAGTCGGCGATTCTGGCCGAAGAATATCAACTGATGCGTCCGGCGGTGGCCCATAATTTATTGATCGCTATCAGTATTAAAGATCGTGGGCTGTGCTATCAGTGGGCAGAGGATCTGATGAAACGTCTTGAAGCACTTGAGCTAAAAACCTTTCAGCTCCACTGGGCGGTGGCGTATCGCGGCAGCAACCTGCGCGAACACAACTGCGTGGTGATCACCGCTGCCGGGCAACCCTTTTCGAAAGGCATCCTGTTCGATCCCTGGCGGCATTCGGGGAACCTTTACTGGACGCCGGTTGTCAAAGATAGCTATCCGTGGGAGATCCTGCCGCCTACCCAATGGTGAAGGCCGGTTGAGGAATTTGAGACAACCGATTTTCTGAGTATGTATACCCCAGCTCGAAGAATGTTGAGCGAAATATCAGGTACCCAATTTTATGTCACAACCACCCAAGGATATGTTTGAACGCATTCAGGCCGCTAAAAGGCGTATCAGCAGCCAGGCCCATGTCACCCCGGTTATGACATCAGGCACGCTCGATAAAAGAGTGGGCGCAGCGGTCTTTCTGAAGTGTGAAAATTATCAGCGCGTGGGCGCCTTTAAATTCAGAGGGGCATACAATGCCATGTCCCGGCTCTCCGAAAAAGATCGCAAGCGTGGTGTTATTACGCATTCTTCCGGAAATCACGCCCAGGCCATCGCTCTGGTCGGGCGGCTATTGGGCGTGCAAACAACCATCGTCATGCCGCAAGATGCGCCGGCCATTAAACGCGCCGCCACGGCAGCGTACGGAGCCACCATTGTTGAATATGACCCCGTCAAAAGCACCCGCGAAAAAATTTCCCATGATCTTAAATCGAAGCACGGTTACAAGCTGATCCCTCCCTATGATCACATCGATATCGTTGCCGGACAGGGAACCGCAGCACTTGAGATTTTCGATCAGGTCGAATCGCTGGACGCCCTGCTGGTGCCGTGCGGCGGTGGTGGTTTGCTGAGCGGCTCGGCCATTGCGGCGAAAGGAATGAATCCCACCTGCCGGATCATCGGCATAGAACCGCAATTGGCCGACGATGCCACCCGCTCCTTTCAAACCGGCAAACTGCACACCGTCAAAAATCCCCCGACCATCGCTGATGGGACCCGCACGCCCTCCTTGGGGGAAAAAGTCACCTTCCCGCTGATCCTTAAACATGTGGATGATATGAAAACCGTCTCGGAAGCAGCGATTATCGCAGCCGTTCAATTCCTATTTTATCGCATGAAGCTGGTCGTTGAGCCATCGGGCGCTCTGGGAGTGGCAGCGCTTTTAAGCGGCAGCGTAAAGCCACAGGGACGCGTGGGTGTCATCCTCAGCGGCGGCAATATCGACGGCCCCACCATGAAGATGATTCTGGACGCCTAAGTACGTTGCAAAATTTTGACGGGGAGCCTATATTCGAATAAAGATCTTGATCATTATCGGATTCTGAAGGAACAACGGTGTAAATCATTGTTACAAAAGGAAGGGGTTCATGATCCAACCTATGGCATCCGCAAAACCTTCCGCTTACCGCTGGGTCGTCTTCTGTCTGCTGGCCTTTGGTTATCTGTTGGTATACTTTCACCGGCTCTGCCCCGCGGTGGTGGCCCTGGACATGCAAACCGACCTCCAAACCAGCGGCGCTTTGCTGGGTTTTTTGGCAGCCGCTTATTTTTATCCATACGCCTTGATGCAGCTGCCTTCAGGCCTGCTTTCCGACTCCTGGGGCCCGCGCAAAACCATCACTGTCTTTTTCGCACTGGCCGGAGCCGCTTCCATTTTTTTGGGCATGGTCGATTCACTGGGATTGGCAATCCTGGCTCGTATCCTGGTGGGATTGGGTGTAGCGATGCTTTTTGTACCCACCATGAAAGTAATGACCCATTGGTTCAAACCTGAAGAATTCGCCCGCATGACCGGAATACTTATGGCTGTTGGCGGCCTGGGCGCGTATACAGCTTCCAGGCCACTGGCCTGGTTAAGTGACATCTTGGGCTGGCGGGGTAGCTTCGTGGTCATCGGAGCCGTCACCCTGGCAGTGGCGGTGGCGATTTGGTTCCTGGTGCGCAATACGCCCCAGGACAAGGGACTTCCAGCGGTTAACCCATCGGCTAAGGGCAATACCGGAAAGACCGAGACGATCGGTCTGGCCCAGGGCATGAAGATGGTGCTTTCCTCGGGGTCATTCTGGATTCTGGCGTCTTGGTTTTTCTTTTCCTTTTGTATATTTTTCAGCTTTGGGGGGCTTTGGGGCGGACCCTACCTGATGCACGTCTATGGTCTTAGCAAAGCTGAGGCCGGCAACATACTCGGTATGCTGGCCCTGGCCATGATAGTGGGGAGTCCTTTTTTAAGCTGGCTGTCAGACAAGGTATTTCGCTCTCGAAAGAAGGTCATTGTCCTGGCTGCGATCATTACGCTGGGCCTTACAATTCCACTGGCCTTCTTTACCGATGCAATGAACCGGCCAGCCCTGTATCTCCTGTGCTTCCTTCTGGGATTGTTCAACAGCGCCGTGGTGGTGGTGGCCTTCACTTCGGCTAAGGAATTGTTTCCGGTTGAAATTGCTGGCACCTCAGTGGGATTGGCGAATCTATTTCCCTTCCTGGGGGGTGCGGTGGCACCTCCAATTATAGGGGCCATTTTAGAGGCCCAGGAAAAAACCGGTATAGGGTACTCTGCCCAGGCGTACTCCAAGGCTTTTTTGTTATACTTTTTATTTGCCTTAATCGCTTTGGGGTTTGCGTGCTTTATCACTGAGACCATGGAAATCACCTCTGATTAATTCATCCAAATAGTTGCGATATCATATATCCAGGCAATCGTTTAAATAACATACCGATCTCAATCACGTCATAATAGAAATCTTCGACCTCTGTCCACTGGCCTTTAGCTGCTGCCACTTACAGTCACAAGTCGAAACGCGCCATCCACAACACAAAACTCAGAAACTATTGACTTAAAGATCGTCGTGCCTAGCTTTTTGGATATTCAATTTACATAAATCACGCACATTCGCGGGTAAATAGGGAGATCTCAGATGAGCTTACAGGCACAACTTGATGAATATAAGGCAAATTTTAAGCAAACGGCCCCGGCCGATGTCCAAAAGACGATGCATCAGGCCGCTGAAGAACTGCGAAACTCGGGGATCCTGGAGCGGACCCCGAAAATAGGTGCCAAAGCACCGTATTTCACACTGGAAAACGCCGAAGGCCGGCAGGTGCAATCAGAAGATATCCTCTCGCAACGGACCATGGTCCTGACCTTTTACCGCGGGCGCTGGTGACCCTATTGCAATATTGAGCTGGAGGCTCTGCAAAGCTATATGGCCAGGTTTAATGCGCTGGGAGCAAATCTGGTAGCCATATCACCCCAGATGACCAAATTCAGCCGCACCTTAAAAAAATCCAAAAAACTGACATTTGAAATTCTCGGTGATCCGGGCAATCAGGTTGCCCGTCAATTCGGACTGGTGCATAGCGTACCGGAATATTTGCGACCCGTTTATCTGCAGTTCGGCATTGACCTGCCTCGATATAACGCAGACGATTCGTGGACACTACCCCTGGCGGCCCGATTCATTATTGACCGGGAAGCGGTTATAAGATACGCAGAAACCGATACCGATTATCGGGTAAGGCCCGAACCGCAACAGACACTCAAGGCACTGGAGGCTCTACAAACCTGAACCAGGAACGCGCTGGCGATCTTTTATATGCTCATTAATTTTCATGCAAACATCATCCATTAACTGAATTTTGCACGAGTTGGAGGCTTTCATACGCAAGGCACTTAAGGACGAGGTTATAGTCTGCTATGCCTCGTTCTTAATAACGCAGCAGATGGAAGCCTCCGGCTTGCCCATAGGGTGAAAATTAATGAGACTAAATGGTTATTATCCGTAGATGCTGATGGATAATTGAGTTTACTTGACTTATTTGCATAATTGATTACAAAAAAAATAAATATCGTTTCTCAGCAATTTTCATGCAAAATTCAGACAAAAAATGAAAATTTATACCGGCACAGGAGACAAAGGCAAAACCAGCTTATTCAGCGGAGATCGCATATCAAAAGCGGATGCCCAGATCGACGCCTATGGTGATCTGGATGAGCTCAACTCGATCCTGGGCGCCCTCGCCGCCCATCTTGCCACCGAAGAAAAACGGGTTGCCGAGCTGCAGCAGATTCAATCAGACCTCCTGCAGGCCGGCGCCTGGCTGGCCACCCGCCCGGATTCCAGCGCAACTGATTCACTGCGGGAAGTAACTACGGATCAAATTCACTTTTTAGAAAATGCGATTGACCGCTACGAAAAGGAATTACCACAGCTGAATGCCTTTATCCTGCCGGGCGGCCATATTACCGCTGCCTGGGCCCACCTGGCGCGCACGGTTTGCCGCCGCTGTGAGCGTAAAGCGGTATCGCTTATCACCCAGTCAATGAAATCACAGGTAACCGAACCGTATCAGCACCTGTTGGTCTATTTAAATCGACTGTCGGATTACCTGTTTGTGCTGGCCCGCCACTGCAATCGGATTCATGGCATTGCCGATAAACCTTGGAAATTGTAAGGTCGGTTCAAATTTGAAAACCAAAGTTGCAACCCATTCGGCCGTATTGCTCAAACGAAAATGGCTTTCGCACAAATCATTTGAAATCATGATCAGCAGCCCGCCGGGATTTCAATTTGAACCCGGACAACGGGTCGGCCTGAGTATGGGCGGACACACCAGAGACTATTCCATTGTTTCAGCGCCGCAAGAAGCAGAGCTCATTTTTTGTATCCGCAGTGTAGCCGGCGGCAAGTTATCCACTCTTCTGAGCGTTGCCGACATGGGTGCCCCTGTCTCCGTTTACGGCCCCCACGGGTATTTTACTTTCAGGTCCACTACCCGTTCGGCGGTGTTCGTGGCGACCGGCACCGGCATCGCACCCTTCTGCTCGATGACCCGATCGGGGATCTCCAATTTTACGTTGCTGCATGGTGTCCGTCGACAAGAAGATCTCTATTATGCGAACCAATTTCAGCAAAACGCCCATGAATATGTCCCCTGTCTGACGGCGGCCGATCCGTTACCGCAAAAGGCCTTTAAAGGAAAGGTTACTGCATATCTTGAACGGCATTTGCCTTCCGGTGCATATGATTTTTATCTTTGCGGCCGGCAGGAGATGATTCGCGATGCCACCCTGCTCATCGATGAGCGATTTCCCGATTCTCTGGTGTACACCGAGATCTTCTATTAACAAAATGGTTCAAGGTTCAACGTTCAAAGGTTCATAGGTTAGAAATACCTGGGATAAGGAATGGCGAATCGATCAAAGTAAGGTCGCTTTCTGCTCCTATTAGAAACCTAGCATATATTATCATCCTTTAGGAAGCGGGAGTTGACGACCTTGAGGATGGGCTCCCAAACCTCGGAACTTCTGAACCCTGAACCTTTGAACCCTGAACCTTTGAACCTTTGAACCGGGTGATTGAGGCCTGAAAAAGTAAGTATTGATCTCCAGGCTTTTTCTAGCTAACTTAGCTCTACGACTAATTGAATAAAAGGAGGCGGTATGAAGTTTGAAGCCATTGAGCGCGAAACTGTTATTCTCGATCCCAACAACAACATGGAGCGCAAATCCATCCCGAGTGAAATCCGTAAAGACCCACTTACCGGCAGGACCTCGCGTATCTGTCATTTCATGCCCTTAAAATGGGAAAAACCGGATTTCGACCAACTGGTGGCCGGAACCCAGGAATACTGCCCCTTTTGCCCGGACAAGGTCATGAAAGTCACCCCGTGTTTCCCGGAGGATATCGTGCCCGAAGGTCGCATGGTTTTAGACGATAAAGTACTGTTTCCCAACATCGCCCCATACGACAGCCTGGGCGCCTGCGCCACCTTCAGCGGTCAGCATTTTATTCCCATGACCGATATTGCCCCCGGACACATTGTGGATGCTTTTCGTCTGGCGATCCAATTTTTTCAGCGGGTTGAAGACATGCAACATCCGGAATCCGTATACCACCTGATTAACTGGAACTATATGCCCGCATCCGGCAGCTCGCTCATTCACCCGCATTTACAGGTATTTGCCTCTGCCTACGCACCCAATTTATTACACGAAGAGCTGAGCTGCGCCAAAACGTACTACCAGCAGCAGGGAACCAATTACTGGGATGATCTGGTTAATACGGAAAAAGCCGAAGGCCGGCGGTTTCTGGGCCGAATCGGCCGCACCAGCTGGCTGACTGTATATGCACCCCTTGGGGTCGCCGGAGATATAATCGCGGTTGTCGACTCGGCAAAATGTACGCTGGATCTGACCGCTGAAGATATTGAAGATTTGGCCCAGGGGCTCACAAATTTGATGAGCGCCTATGACAAAATGGGCGTCTACAATTTTAACATGAACTTTTTCCCCGGTGCCAGCGGGGATGACCACGCACGCTTTCATCTCGTGTTTTCACCACGTACCTTTTTCAACCAGGCCCTGGGCACACCGGATGTCGGTGCCTTGCGCAATCTCTACAATGAAGGTATCTGTATGGCGTTTCCGGAGGAAATCAACGAAAAGCTGAAACCCGAATTTTAAAGAAGGAGCACCACTATGGAATTTAAGGAAGTTGTCAAGGCCAGAAGAAGTTGCCGCGCATATGAATCCGATCCCGTCCCCCAGGATCAATTGACCGCCATCCTGGAAGCCGGCCAGTGGGCGCCAAGTCCCCTGCATGCCCTGCCCTGGGAATATATTGTCGTCACCGATGCCGGGGTTAAAGCGAAAATCAGAGAGATTTCTGAAGCAGCCAAACAGGCGGTCCTCGACGGCGGCGGACCCGGATTTGCAGCCAAATATCCAATGGATTTTTTGGAACAGGCGCCCGTATTGATCGTCGTGGTGTTTGATCCGACGAAGAAAGGATTAGGAGATTTTTTTAACCAGAAATTCGGAGCCATACAGGCCGTTTCCACCTGCGTTCAAAACATAATGCTGGCGGCTGCGGAATACGGACTGGGCTCTTTGTTTTTTACCTGGTTTGATCCTGAAAAAATGCAACCGGTTTTAAATATCCCCGAAAACCTTGAAATTGCAGCCATCATTCCGATTGGAAAACCCAAAGGTGAGGTAAAAGCACCACCCCGCAAGGAGGCCAGAATTCACCACGAGGAATTCAGTGCTTCCGAATAGAGCTGTTTTGGCGTGTAGATCGATTGGAGCGTGGATGGGTTGGCACCCAGGTGATGGCGTTAAGGCGCGTCTTTGTCCTTGGTAATCCGACGGCGTTCTTCGTCCCGAATTTCGCGCCTCAGGAGCTTGCCCACCTTTGACTTGGGCAACATATCGCGAAACTCAATGTAGCCGGGGACCTTGTAAGATGCCAGACGGTCGCGGCACCACTGCAGCAGCTCTGCGCCTCCGACGCCGCGGGCGTCTTCTTTCAACACCACGATGGCTTTGACCCGCTCACCGACTTTCTCATCGGGCACGCCGACCACACAGGCACCAATTACGGTGGGATGGTCCTGCAGCACGGCTTCGATCTCCGAGGCCGATATCCTGAAGGCCTTGTGCTTGATGATGTCCGCCGAGCGCTCCACATAAATGATTTCGCCGTCCTCATCCTGGCGCACATAGTCGCCCATGCGATAATAGGTTTTGCCGTTGAGGTCGATATAGGCCTGCCGGGTTTCTTCAGGTTTGTTCCAGTATTCTTTCAGGGTATAGGGTGATGTGACCAATAACTCACCGATTTCACCGCTCGCAGCCGGTTCAAGTGTTTCGGGGTCAACCACAATGCATTCCCTGCTTTTGAGGGGAAGCCCCAGTGTCGTTGGCTTGGGGTCTTCATGAATGCGGCTGTAAGTTACGTGGCCGGCCTCGGTGGAGCCATAAACCTGATAAATGGGTATGCCCAAATGCTCTTTCCAGCGGTTAAACACTTCAAGGGGCAGCACATCGCCGCCGCAATAACAATAGCGCAAAGAGCTGAGATCATATTTGTCCAGGCGATCGTTTTCAAGGATCATGCGATACAGTGCCGGAACACCCAGAAGCCAACGCACGCGCTTGCGCTGAATGGTTTCAAGAATGGCATCGACCAGGGGCACCGGCATCAGCACGGCGGTATTGCCTTTGTTAAGCCCCACCGCGATAAACAACCCCAGAGCCATGATATGGAAAAGCGGATTAATCGCAATATAAACGTCCGCGCCCTCTTTGAGGTGTCCTGCGGCCACATCATCGGTGACATCGTTGACATAGGATACCATGCCGATGTGATTGCCGGGAACACCCTTGGGAAAGCCGGTCGTACCGCCGGTATATAATATGTATGCCAGATCTTTCCAGGCATCGATCTCAACTGCAGATGACATTCGAGCATGATTGAGCAGTTTTTTAAATACGTATACACCCTCAGCCCGCTCGACTTTGCCATTGGGTATTTTATCAAAAAGAATGCCCAGATACCGTTTCCAAAAAGGCAGAAGATCAACCAGGTTGGTGATAATGATACGTTTGAGCCCGGAATCGGCAAACACATCGCTGGCATAACAAAAGTTGGTATCCTGGCAGATGATGGTTTCGGCCCCGGAGTCCTTGATCATATAATCGAGTTCATGGGAGGTATAAATAGGCGACACCGGCACAAGCACAGCCCCCATTTTCTGAATACCCAGAAAGGCAATGACCCACTGAATGCAATTGGGAATGTAAATCATCACCCGATCGCCTTTTTTAACGCCTAAATCCTGCAGGGCACCGGCAAAGCGTTCACTGAGTTCCCTTAATTTGGAAAATGAAAAGTGCTGTCCCAGATAAACTACAGCAGTGTTGTCCGGATAGCGCTCACTCATCTGATCGAAACGCGTAAAGGTCAATTCATTCTCTAAATTTGCATCCGTTGAGCTCATTCCTTTAAGAACTCCCTTTAGATCTTCAAACTGTGTCACATAAAGCTGATTTAAAAGTAGATGATTCAAAAAAAAACATAGCAAATAAGGAGTGACTAAAGTGAACTAAAGTTGGAAGTGACTAAAGTTAAGGTATCGCTACGCTCCGTCTTTTATATAAATGGCAGAATTTTTCAACTTTAGTCACTTTAGCTCACTTGAGGCATTTTAGGCATTTATCAAAATGCATTTTTAAGACGGCTTTTAGATGCCAAAGTAGGCCGACCTAACATCCGGATTATCCATCAGTTCATCGCGCGTGCCTTCCAGAACCGCGGTACCGTTTTCCAGAATAAAGGCGTAATCGACAATCGGTAAGACGGGGCGGGCATACTGTTCGGTCACAATAATGGAAATGCCCTTCTCATCCCGAATTTCCTTGGTGGCCCGCACCAAAACCGCCTGAATTAAGGGACTCAGCCCTAAAAGCGGTTCGTCGAGCAGCAGTAATTTCGGCTGCGCCATAAGCGCTCTGCCGATGGCCAGCATTTGCTGTTCACCGCCGCTTAAAAATCCGCCAATTCTTTTTTGTAATTTTTCAAGTGCCGGAAAGACTTTAAAAATATAGGCCAGGGTGTCTTTAGCCTGGGACGAAGTTGCCAGATAGCCCCCGATCCTCAAATTATCCAGGACGCTGCACTCTTTGAAGATTCGGCGTCTTTCCGGGCAGAGCACAATCCCTTTTTTCGCTCTCTTACTGGGCTTCAGGCCCGTAATATCTTCACCCAGATAGCGAATATCGCCTAAAACACTAATGCGCTCGCCACCGGCCATTTCTTCTTTTTTACGGATATCTTCCATGATACCCGACAGGGTGTACATCAGGGTGGACTTGCCGGCGCTGTTGGCGCCAAAGACGCCGACAATCTGGTTTTTTTCACACCTGATGCTGACGTTATTGAGGGCCAGCATGTTTTCGTAAAACACCATCAGCTGATTCGCCTCAAGCATGCGCCATTACCTCCTCAACTTCCTCGGATCCGAAATAGGCCTCTTTTACTTTTTCGTCTGCCATCACTTCTTCGGCCGTGCCTTCGATGAGCTTTTCACCGAAATTAAGCACCATAATCCGGGTGGCTACCTGAAACAGCTCCCTGAGGCGATGTTCGATCATAATCAGGGTGATGCCCTCCATCTGCAGGCGTTCCACCAGCGGCACCATACTGGCAATTTCACTCATACTCAGGCCCGAAAAAATCTCATCACAGATAATCACTTTCGGATTTAATGCCAGACAGCGCGCGAGCTCCAGTCGCTTGAGATAGCCGGTGGGCAGGTTAGACGCCTTTTTATAGGGCACAAAGGATTCACGCTCAAAACCCAATTCCTCCAATATATCAATACTGACCGTATTGCGGTCTCCCAGCTTGCCGCCGCCTCTCCAACCTCCGGTCCGCTTGGCCCGTGGCGAGAAAAGAGGGATGACCAGATTCTTATATGCCGGAAGGCTGTAGTACGGGCGCATGATCTGAAAGGTGCGCGTAATACCCATGTCGGCGATTTTGTGCGGGGGTTTGCCGGAAATTTTTTTACCTCTATAAAGAACCTCACCGCCAGTCAATTCAACAAAACCGGTAATACAGTTGACCAGGGTCGTCTTGCCGGACCCGTTCGGACCGATAATGCCCAGTATTTCGTTTTCGTGCAGATCGAAACTGACCTCATTTAAGGCATGAATGCCCCCGAAGGCTTTGGTCACCTCATTAATCTGCAACAGCGGTGTTGTCGATGTGCTCATACTTTAATCCACTTTTCAAATTGATGATATTTACGTTGGCCATAAACCATGATACCTTCGCTGCGAAAAATGATGAACGCCAGTAGAATCAGGGCATAAAATACGATGCGCAGAGTCCCAAAGGCCCGCAGCAATTCTGAAATAGGCACCAGAATAAAGGCGCCCAGCACCGGGCCCACCAGCGTCCCGGAGCCGCCAATGACGGTGGCGGCTATGGGCAGAATGGAAAAATCCAAGGCCAGCGTCGACAGACCGGCCCACATATACAGATGAACCAGGTAGGCGCCTGCCAGACAACCGATCCCCGATGCAATAAAGACCGCTATGCTTTTATAATAGGTCACGCTCATCCCCGAGGCCCGCACCGACTGATCATTGTCTTTAACCGCCCTGAAAACCAGACCGATATCCTGGTTGACCAATCGACGGGTGCCAAATAGCAGTACCAGCACCATCACGATAATGAAATATTGTTCCATCCAACGGTTGGTAAAACTTTCGATGCCCAAGATCCCATCGGTTCCACCCAGGATATCCAAAGCTTCGATAACCCGCGCTAAAAGAAGCGGATACATCAGGGTGACGATGGCAAAATATACCCCTCGCAATGGAAGACACGGCAGCAATAGCACGGTGCATATACCCGCACCCAGCAGTGTTGCAATTGGAATGGTAAAGATGGGTGATAATCCAAATGTTGTATTGAGAATGGCCGCAATATAGCTGCCCGTTCCGATAAAAAATGCGCCGCCCAGCGATACCAGGCCCACAAAATGGGCCAGAAAGTCAAAACTCAATGCCAGCAAGGCATAAATGCAGACAATGGATATCACCCGTTGCCAGTACATGGAGGGCATCACCAGCGGCAAAATCAACAAACCACCGATCAGCGCGACTCGCGGCAAAAACAGGTAGGCCAGCTCGCGCCATGACATCAAGGCATAAATGCCTTCAGATCGAACCTTGATACCGCGGTCCAATCGTTCTTTGCGGCGTTGTTCATTTGATGCTGTCATACGCGTTCTTCCAACTCCTTTTGAAGTCCAAACAGCCCTGAGGGCCTTAAAATCAGGGTGATGATGATCGCCAGTAAGGCCACCACCATTTGATAATGGGCTCCCAGATATACGACGGTAAGAATCTGAGCAAAACCGATAATAAAAGCCGCCAGCACAGCACCGATCCAACTTCCCAGACCACCGACAATGCAAACCGCGATGGCCAGGATAAGAACGTTATAGCCTGCTTCAACGACAATATTTCCCAGAGGCAGCAGCACGACGGCTCCCAGGGCGGCCAGCATTGAACCGAACCCCATGGCTGCCAGTGCCATCAGGTCCGAGTCGATACCCAGCATCATGGCAGCCCTTTCATCCTGGGCCATTCCGCGCAAAGCCAGACCGATGCGCGTATAATGCGTAAACAACCACAGTACCGCAACCACTGCCGCACCGATGCCGACAACCAGCAAACGCTGGTAATCCACCGATACGCCTGCAATTTCAGTGCTGCCTTCGATAAAAGCCGGCAGGGTATAGGTCAGGCCCCTGAAGCCGCCCCAGCGCAGCCCCTCCAGAATAGCCAGCCCGATGGCATAGGTCGCCATAATCTCAGATATTTCCATTCCCCGGATTCGGATCAGCACGAACTGATAGATCAGGGCCCCGATAATCCCGGTGACCAGCATCGCCAGCAGGATGCTGATAAAATAATTCAGTTCCAGCGTGTTGATAAATGTCCAGGTGATAAAACCACTGGTCACGTAGAGGGCGCCGTGGGCGAAATTCGGCAAACGACTGACGCCGTACACCATGGCAAATCCCAGGGCAAATAGCGCTAAAGCGACACTGTTTATGGTCCCGTAAATTAAAATATGCATGGTATTATCAGGGAAAGACAGGCGTGAAACGGGTTGAAGGCGCAGCGCATCCAGCACCTTCAACCCGCGTATCGGCTTAATGTATTACCTGGATTAGGTTTTATTTTTTCATCCATGGCGGCAATTGAATGCTGCCCTTGGCAATGCTTTTGGGATAAACCACAACCCGTTTGCCGTCCTGCCATTGCAGGATGCTGCCCACCGCACCGGTCTCGGGATCTTTGGCCGGAATGACCTGGTGGCTTTTGGGGTCAAACTTCAAACGCCCGTATACGCCCATTACATCAGTTTTTTCCAGCTCGACCACGATCTTGTCCGAATCGAGGCTGCCGGCACGCTCGATGGCATCCCGCAGGACATAGATGGCCATATAACTGCTGGAGCCGCCTAACCCCTCGGGCGCGACGCCCCATCGCTTGGCGTAAGCGTTATAAAACTTCATGGTCCAGGGTGTAGCTTCAGAAGGCGCATTGCCGGCATTGACCACATTACACAGGGTATATTCGCCTTTACCATCTGTGGCTTTCCAGAAACCAGGCTGCTCGGCGGCTGCCAGGGTGGAGCCGAACGGCAGAGCCGGAATTTTCATTTCATACCATTGCTTCAGTAAAATGGCGCTTTCGGGCATATCCATCCAGATATTGATAATTTGGGTTTTGCTTTTTTTGGCTTTGAGCAAACCCATGGAAAAGTCGGTTGCACCGGTGGGGTAAATCTCCACGCCGGTGACATTCCAGCCCTTTTTGGTGGCCACCGCATTCATGACTTTAGCCGCACCGCGCGCATGGGAGACATCCTGGGCAATGATAAATAAGTTATTGAAGCCATGCTTTTCCTTCAACTCGGTAAAGTTGGCAAACATTTCACCCACCAGGTTCTTGGCCTCACCATGAATACGAAAACAGTATTTGTATTTGTCATATTCTTTGGCCACCAGGGCATGATATTTGGGTGTCAGTACGCCGGTGGTCAGGATCGAAACCTTTTTGTATTTGCTTAAAAGCGGCATGGCAGCCAGGGCGGCCTCGGAACGAACCGGCCCGCCGACAATAAAATCAGCCTTTTTATCCAGAATCAGCTTTTCGACCGCCAGCAGGGCTTCGCTAACCGGTACACCCGGTTCCAGATCGCGCGTATCAATCACCTCCAATTTGAATGGCCGCTTTGTGCCACCCACGTTCACACCGCCGGCGGCATTGATTTCCTCTATGGCCAGTGTAAAGGCTCTTTCAGGGCCCCATCCATACAGAAAGGCGGTTGAGAGCGGCGCACCGACCACAATGGGTTTTTCAGCCGCCAGGGCCGTGTTTCCCGGCAGGATTAGAAAAATTCCCAACAATAAGATCATAAGCATTTTCATATTCTTGACGATCATGGTAAACCCTCCTTTTTCAAAATGAAAACAGGTTAAGGGATGATAGACCACAGTATAATAGAGCGAATGAAACCGCGATCCTTGAGTGAATCTAAATTATAGATTCGAAAATACTGCGCTGTTGATGCGCCACCACAGCATCGACCGATGGTTGATGTTCTATCGAGTGGGTTAGGGAATGTCAAGCCATTAATATAATGAATAAAATTCATTGAAGACAGAAAAATTACACCCAGCCCAAAATGGAATTGAATTACATTTGATTTAATGCCAAACTCAGCTACAGACAAAGGGCCATACGACGGTTCAGGATGCAAACTTGTCAGATTAAAGGAAGAACTTTTTTAAATATAGAAGTAGCTTATCGCCCTATTGAAACAATTGACATAAGTCAAAATTAACGTATGCTCCTGGCGTAATGCCGGAGCGGATGAATCTGCTCAACGGAGGAACATATAAATTGGGTGAACTAAGTGAGTTCCCTCTTATATATCGACTGTTTTTAAAAATCTACCCCTGGCGACGCATCGGCTCGGTTCCGTGGGCACCGCTGCAAAAGCCTTTAAAAGACTGTCGCGTGGTGCTGATTTCCAGTGCAGGATTTACCCTACCGAGTCAAGAGCCGTTTGATAATTCCGTTCGTGGCGGGGACAGCAGCTTCCGCGAAATTCCTTCAGACGTCGATGTCGCCACCCTGATCGATACGCACCGCAGCAATCTTTATGATCATTTCGCCATTAGACAGGATCCCAATCTGAGTTTTCCCATCGATCGGATTCGGGAGTTAGAAATAAATGGACGCATCGGCTCGGTAAACCACCGCCATTTATCTTTTATGGGATCGATTACCTCGCCGGGGCGTCTGTTAAAAAAAACAATGCCCGAGGTTACCCGGCTGTTAACGTCTGATGCCGTGGATGCGGCCCTGCTCTTCCCGGTTTGACCGATATGCAATCAGACCGTGTGTCTGATCGCAGCCGAACTTGAAAGAAACGGTATCGCGGCCGTCGCCATCCAATCGTTGCGCCGTGTGGCTGAAAAAATCAGGCCGCCGCGTGCTTTAGCGGTTCCGTTTCGCCACGGGTATGCATTGGATAAGCCCGATGACCCGCTAAAACAGCATGCGGTTATCGAAGCTGCCCTTAAAATGTTTGAAGATCAAAACCTGCGACCACCGGCCATTGTCGATTACGTGCCAAGATGATGATTATTCGGAGCCAGAGAATCTATTCTTTTCGACGGTTTTAGTTTCATGCTGCAGGCGACTGGCTTCTTGCCACTGGCTCTGACCAGAAGACTCTGTGCAAGGGGTTAGTCGAATAAAGTCTCGCGGGCACAGACCCATCATCCCACCAGGGCCAGCAGCCAGTAGCCAGCGACCAGAGGCCTGAGTTTGATTGCTAAAACCTGAACTTTATGTATACCTGATAATGGAAACCCTGCAGAAAAAAATGAGGCACGCATGAAACTTAAAAAAATCGAATTCGAAAACAAAGACGGCCAGGTTCTTTCGGCACGTCTCGACTTCCCGGTCAGCGGCAAGCCGGCGGCATACGCCCTGTTTGCGCATTGCTTTACCTGCTCTAAAAACATCAAGGCCATTGCCCACATTACGCGGGCGCTTAACCGCGAAGGCATCGCCGTGATGCGCTTTGACTTTACCGGGCTCGGTGACAGCGAAGGCGATTTTGCCGATACCAATTTTTCCTCAAATGTAGAAGATCTGATTGGTGCCGCTGAATTTTTGCAAACGCACTATCAGGCGCCTGAAATATTAATTGGCCATTCATTTGGCGGGGCTGCCGTACTGCAGGCGGCTCAGCATGTTCCGTCCTCAAAAGCGGTCGTTACGATTGCCGCTCCGGCCGACCCGCGGCATGTGACCCAGACCCTCGGCAAAGCAACCCAGATTATTCAAAGCCGTGGCGAAGCCGAGGTGAGACTGGCGGGCAGATCCTTTAAGCTAAAGCAGCAGTTTTTAGACGATCTGCACCTCGTTAACATGAAAGATGTCCTTATAAACCTAAACCGCGCCCTGCTGGTGTTGCATTCACCGATTGATGAAACCGTTGGCATCGAAAACGCCGCCCAGATTTTTCAGGCCGCCCGGCATCCGAAAAGCTTCATTTCCCTCGATCAGGCCGACCACCTGCTGACCGATCAGGCGGATTCACTGTATGCCGGTGCTGTCATCGCGGCCTGGGCCGGAAAATATATCCATGTTTCTGACAGGGATCAACCATCCAGTGACGACGGCCGGCATCAGGTGACCGCTCAAATTGGCCGGTCCGGCTATGTTACCGATATTATGGCGGCCGGCCACAGCCTGGTGGCTGATGAGCCCCCCTCAATGGGTGGCACCGATCTGGGCCCGGCACCCTATGATCTGTTGATGGCGGCTCTGGGAACCTGTAAAGCCATGACCCTGCGCATGTATTCAGACCGCAAGCAATGGCCGCTGGAAGCTGTATGCGTGCAATTGAACCATAAAAAAATTGATGCCGCAGATTGTGAGTCCTGCGACACAAAAGAAGGCCGGCTGGATCAATTTGATTGTGAAATCGACGTGACGGGCAAGCTGGATGATCAACAAAAAAAGCGACTCCTGCAAATTGCCGATCGCTGCCCGGTGCATCGCACATTGCATTCGGAGATTATCGTCCGGTCGAAGCTCAAAAGATAATGGCGTTTTATTCTACAAAAGGTTTCAGGTGTCGGGCCTTCGCCGCGCCGTAGCGGCTTCGTCCGCGCAGGCGGGTGGCAGGTGTCAGCAATCAGAGGAAAGAGGACAGAATACCGAGGACAGATGAAGAGCCGCAATTTCCATTATTTCAATCTGTCTTCTGTCATCTGACATCTGTCTTCTGAAAACCGACACCTGACACCCGAACACTGACACCTAAAATATGATTGGGTGTCGCGAATGAAGCATTGAATAAAGGTTTTAACAATGGGCAAAATGGATTTACCGGTCATTCCGCCAGACCGCGCAGATGACCTGCATCATCAGGAAATCGCGGCAAAAGCAGATCTGGTGCTTTTTATGGCGGGCAATCAATTCATGGTCATGCCCGAAATCATCTCGGCTTTTCAAATCCGCTATCCGGAAATTAAAAAAATTTTCTATGAAACGCTCCCACCGGGCCTGGAACTCAAACAGATACTGGCCGGGGGAGCGTTGTGGCACAACAAACCGTTTACCGTCTATCCGGATGTTTACAGCTCGGTTAATCAAAATGCCATGCAGGTTTTAGCCCAAAAGGGGCATATCCGGCCTGAGGACCAACATCTGTATTTGCACAACCGCCTGACGTTGATGGTCCCCCGGGGCAATCCGGCTAAGATTACATCAGTCAACGACCTGGCAAGAGATGATGTCCGCATCTCACAACCGGACCCTGAAAATGAAGACATTGCTTATCACATCATCGAGATGTATCGCCAGGCAGGCGGCAACGATCTTGTCAAACGCATCATGGAAGAAAAACGGACCCGGGGCACAACATTTTTTACCCTTGTCCATCACAGGGAAA
>JAHEIW010000201.1 GCA_024639185.1 Deltaproteobacteria bacterium
GCGGCGCTCATCGATTCCCAGCAGTCTCAGTATTTCCCGGGTTTCTTCGATTACCGCCTGGCATCTCACATTACCTTCCAGGTAATGGCAGTCGCCGATATGTCAGCCGGATACCAGCAACCCGTCGGCCCCTTTGAGAAAAGCTTTCAGCAAAAAGCCGTGGTTGACCCTGCCGGTGCACATGACACGGATCAAGCGCACATTGCTCGGATACTGGATACGGGAAACACCCGCCAGGTCGGCACCGGCGTATGCGCACCAGTTGCAGACAAAGGCCAGGATTTTGGGTTTGTCATGAGCAGCCAAATGTGCTCCTTTCGAAATTGAATGATAACTTAGCCACTAAGACACAAAGACACTAAGTTTAAAAATTTTATTTAAAAGATTAGCCACAAAGGCCCCAAGCCACAAAGATTAAAGAAAATTAATAACTAAAAGATTAGCCACAAAGGCCTTTAGCCACGAAGTTATAATATAATTCTTTTGATGCCGGTTTTTATGAGAGGTACGTTAAAATTGATAAGAAAACCAAGACGCTTACCAGTTAACCTTAAATGACTGAGTATTTGTGCTTGCCCTACAGGATTCATTTTATCAACAGCTTTAAGTTCGCATATAATGAGGTCTTCTACGAGAACATCTAAACGCAATCCCTCATCAAAGGTCATCCCGTCATATGTGACAGGTAGATCAACTTGTCTTTGATAGTTTAAATCGCGTTTGGATAACTCATGGCAAAAACAGACTTCATAAACTTTTTCAAGCAAACCCGGTCCTAAAACCCTATGCACGGTAAATGCCGCATCAACAATTTTTTCACCAATAGATTCCTCTCTTTTTGACAAAAACTTAAACTTTTTACTTATTCTTTGTGCCTTTGTGTCTTAGTGGCAGATTTCCTATTCACTATTCAATCTTCACTATTCAATTGATAAAGGTGCCTAATCATTTCCGAAATTTTCGATCATTTCGTTAAGCTGTTTATCTTTGAAATGGCTCAAAGAGGCTGCGCCGGTGGGGCAGGCGACATTACAGACACCACAGCCGGTGCATAAGGCTTCGGTCACCATGGCTTGCTCTCGGCCCACAGCGTCTTGCTTTACATGGATGGCCTCAAAACAACAGGCTTTTTCGCACTCCCCGCACGCCCGGCAAAGCTCGGCATCCACGTGGTTGATCATGCCTTCGGCAACGATTTCTTTCTGAGAAAGCACAGTAACCGCCCGTGAAACGGCTCCGCGCGCCTGGGCGATACTTTCACTGGCAAATTTAGGGCCCTGGGCCAGACCGCACAGATAATAGCCGGGTGCCGCAAAATCAAGCGGCCTGAGCTTTGGATGGGCTTCCATAAAGAATCCATCTTCATCCAGCGGCAGGCGCAAGGCCTGTGCCAACTCATGGCTTTCCGGCCGGGGTCGAATGGCGGCGCTCAAGACCACCAGATCGGCTTGCAGTTGAACCGTGGCCTGTAAGTGGGCATCAAAAACACAAACGCCCAGTTCACCGTTTTGATGGGTTACATCGGGTTTGTGATCAAGCGTGTATCGATAAAAACGAACACCCTGCCGGCGGGCTTCTGAATAATAGCGTTCTTTAAAACCAAAGGTTCTAATATCCCGGTACAAAACCGATATCTGCACATTCGGTTGAATGCTTGTTAACTTCAGGCTGTTCTTAACGGCCGCCGTACAACAGATCCGGCTGCAATACAGGTTTTCCGGTTCACGGGAGCCGACACATTGAATCATCGCAATCCGTTTTAGTTGCCGCACTTTGCCAGGTTCAGAATTTAGCAGTTTTTCAAATTCCTTCTGGGTGATGACCTGTGGGTGCTGCGTATAAAGATATTCTGAGGGCGTGTATTCCTGGCCGCCGGTGGCAACGACCACAACACCGTGTGCAATGGTTTGAGATTGACCGTCTTTGGAAATGGTTGACGTAAAATTTCCGCAACTTCCGGTAGTGGATACCACCTGGGTTTCTTTGCAGACCGTAATCAGGGGCTGATTTTCGACTTTTTGGATCAGGTCCTGAAGATACCGGTCCGGCCGGCCGCCGTCTTCCGTGTAAAATAGCGTGCGGGCATTGCCGCCAAGCTCTGCGGTTCGCTCTACGAGCGTGGATTTGAATCCCTGCTCGGCAAATGCCATCGCGGCGCTAAGCCCGGCCAGCCCGCCGCCGACGACCAGAGCCTCCGGCACGACGGCATAAGCGGTTTCGTACAGCGGTTCTAACAGACGGGCACGTGCAACAGACATTTTCACCAGCTGTTTGGCTTTGTGGGTTGCGGTTTGCGGTTCGGCCTGATGCACCCAGGCATCCTGTTCCCGGATATTGGCCAGTTCAAACAGATAGGGATTGAGGCCGGCCTCACGCAAGGTGTTTCTAAAAAGCGGCTCATGGGTTCGCGGGGTGCAGGAGGCCACCACCACACGATTTAGGGCGTGCTCCCTAACGGCCTGTTTAATTTCCTGCAGTTGATCGGTGGAGCAGGCAAACATGCAGTCGGTGGCATATTTGACATCCGGCAGGTTGCGGGCAAACTCGGCAACCGCATTCACATCAACAACACCGGCGATATTGATGCCGCAATGACACACAAAAACCCCGATACTGGGCGCTTCGCCACGGACATCCCGTTCCTCATGGCGTAGCGGGGCTGTGACCTGTGAACCTCTCACATCAGTCAGCAGGGCGGTTGCCTGAGCGGCGGCGCTGCTGCCCTGCTGGACAGAATCCGGTATATCTTTGGGGCTCTGAGCGGCCCCGCAGACGTAGATGCCGGGTTTGGCGGTTGCAACGATGTCCAACGGATCGGTGGTGCAGAAACCATGCTCGTTTAAGGGTAGGCCAAGGCGTTCAGCCAATTGAACTGTAGACGAGTTCGCGCACAGACCGACCGAAAGAACCACCATATCAACCGTTTCTTCCTGTAAATGATGGCCCGGTGTGGCGTAAGATATGTTCAGGGTGTCGTCTTCCGGATTTGGAACGACTCTGGAGATCAAGGAACGCACGTAGCGCACCCCGTTTTCGGCCCTGGAGCGCTCATAAAAGCGATCGAATCCTTTTCCGTGGGCGCGCATATCGATAAAAAAAATGCTGGTGTCGACCTCGCCGGCATGCTCTTTGGTGATCATGGCCTGTTTGGTGGCGGACATGCAGCAAACGCCAGAACAATAATCGTTTCCCAATTGGCTGTCACGCGATCCGACACACTGGATCCAGGCAATCCGTTGCGGAATTTTACCATCGGACTGGCGCTGGATATGCCCCTGGCAGGGACCGGCCGCTGAAAGCATGCGCTCGTATTCCAGACTGGTGATAACATTGGGCCACTGCCCGTAGCCGTATTCGGCTTTCAGGCGCGCATCAAAAGCTTCGAACCCGCCGGCTAAAATCAGTGCCCCGGTCTCCAGGGTAATGATTTCATCTTCCTGGTCGAATACAACGGCCTCATTCTTACAGACCTTTTCGCAGATGCGGCACTTGCCTTTCGTAAAGTAGGTGCAGTGTTTTTTATCAATCGTGTAAACCAGGGGAACCGCCTGGGGATAGGGGATGTAAATGGCTTTGCGCTGATTGAGATTTACGTTAAAGGGGTCGGGCACATTTTGCGGGCATTTTTCGGCGCACAGGTTGCATGCCACGCATCTTTCCGGATCTACGGCGCGGGCTTTCTTTTTAAGGGTAAGTTGAAAGCGCCCTGCTTGGCCCGCTAAATCGAGAACTTCGGTATACGCTAAAATATCAATGTTGGGATGGTTGGCCAATTTCGCCAGCTTGGGGCCCAGCATGCAAGACGAGCAATCATTGGTGGGAAAGGTTTTGTCCAGCTGGGCCATAACACCGCCCACATTGGCTTTTTCTTCTATCAGATGCACTTTAAAGCCTGAATTGGCAATATCCAGAGCGGTCTGGATGCCGGCGATGCCGCCGCCGATAATGGCGATGGATCCGGCTTTTTGGGGATGGGATCTTAATTGTTCTCGGGTCATGGGCGATTCCAGAGATTGAGCTGCTTAAGAAGTGCAAAAGGATCGGTGATATGGCGCGATAGCCAGCGTTCAACCCCGGTAACAGCATGCGCCAGTCCGATCAGCTCGCTAAAATAATAGATCGGCAATGAAAACGGCTTCTTCCAATCCGCCCCGATCTTTTCCTGATGCATGTCCAGATTGGCCTGGCACATCTGGCAGGAGACGACAATTGCCTGAGCGCCCACCCGCTGGGCCATATCGTATAGTTTGCCCACCAGCTGAGAAACAATATCCGGACGCGAAAGCACCTGACTGGCACCACAGCAATCGGTTTTGTAAGGCCAGTGAATTGCAGTTGCCCCCAGGTTCTCAATGATTCGATCCAGCGCCTGGGGATTTTCATGGTCGGCTGCTTCTGTGATCTCCGGCGGCCGGTTGGCCATACAGCCGTAATAACACACTACCTTCAGGCCCTCGAGAGGTCTTTTTATTTGCTTTGCCACGTTTTGCAGCATTTTATCTGTGGCAAAGAAATTCGCCAAATCCCAAATTACAGGCAGTGTGCCTTTCGGTTGAATCGTGTAACGGTTGTCAACATCCTGATTGAGCGTCCAGGCCGCAGTTTTTAAACGGTTGAAACACATGGGGCAGGGAACCAGCAGATCCGTATGCGGTAGGAGGGCGGCCAGATTCAATGTGCGGCCGGCCAGTTCGATGCTGGCCCGCTGGTCTATGCTGTGAGCGGCGGTTGCGCCGCAACAATTCCAATCGGGTATTTCTTCCAATTGAATGTCCAGCCGATCGCAAATACCCGATATCGATTCAGCGTAATCTTTTGCCGTTCCTTGCAAAGAACAGCCCGGATAGTAGGATACCTTCATCACGAGATGTCCGCCTTGGAAATTTTCATATTTATTGGAATAGCTGATCTTTGTGAGGCTCTGCTGTATACCTCACATTTGGAATGATGGAATAATGGAAAATTGGAATGTTGAGCGATCAACACGGTTAACATTTTAATGGGTCTGCCAGGTGAACGGTATATCGATAACCCGTTATCCCATTTTCGGTAAACCCATTTTTCCATCATTTCAGGATTCCATTATTCCGGTTTTTAGCGAAGCGTTTTTGATGATCCAGTATGTTACGGACTTCATTTTTCCCTTTGATGGTTTTTGGCCGTATCGGAAACCTTTTTTTGCGTATCATTTGCCAGCTCAGTTTCATTTCAGTGCGCCAGGTGCCGGTCTGCCATTTACGCAGGAGCTCGCCGCTGCGAAGCAAATATTCCGGAAGAAAGGCGGTCTCAAACACCCGGCCCCAGCGCTTGACATCATTTAAAAAGGCGGTATGCAAGGCCAGAATCTGAGGTTGGGGTGAAGGAACGCCGGCTTGAACGGCGGTTTCTTTCAAACAATCCATGAGTTCTGCGATCTTAACACCATTCGGGCAGCGAGTGGTGCATGTCTCGCATGCCGCACATACCCAGATGGTTTTACT
>JAHEIW010000202.1 GCA_024639185.1 Deltaproteobacteria bacterium
AAAGGATATCGGCGTCGATGTCCGGGTCCGATTGGACGCCGACTTTTTCCCCTTGAGCCACCAGCGTTTCAGTATCAGATCCAGGCACAAAGGATGCGGGGCCGTCTCCAAAATCGATATGTCCGCCCGCGGTCTGGACCCTTGCTTTTAGGGCATCACGTTTTTCAATCGCTTCATTGATCAGGTCAACAAACCGTTCGGGATCAAAATCGACATTGGTTAGTGTCGAGAAAATGGCCTTGCTCGTAAATTGATTGGTTTCCTGATCGTTGACACCCACCCTGCGGCCTTCCACTGCCACCTGGGACAGCCCTTTGACAACGTAGTTCAACAGATCCTGCAGGGCGGCCACATCGGGCTGTTTGCCACAAACACCGATTTTGGTGCATCCCTCACCCTTTGCAGTTTGCTCACACTGATAACAAAACATAAGTGTCCTCCGCTCTTAAATTAGAGATTAATAATTCATGAATGTCATGTATAGACAATTGGCTGAAGTTGAAAAATTAAGCATCATCCGATGAAAATCAATTCATATATGGGTTTGTTCGCATCGAATGACATGGGCTTAAAATAGCTTGAATCCGATTGTATATCTGATTTTGCGATGGCTGTATTTGACCTAAATCAATTTTTTAAACTGTCACAATGTGGTATACACTAGCGGCGATTGTCCACATCGGGTTTCGAATCGCCATATATCTGATATTCCTATCGATCGCTCCGATCAACCGGCGAGAAAGGCACATGTCACAGGATGAAAAATCCGCGGACCCATTGATAGTCGTTTTTTGCATGGCTTTAAATTCAGGACAGCGTGGAACGCTATGACCCCCTCAAGCTCCTGTAAATTAATCGATTTTGAAACCTATCGACAACATAATTGTTTCACACCTTACCGCACTGCCCGCTCCGCCACCTATCAGCCCTCTGAAAAAAAGCGAAAATTAAATCAACGCTGTCAGCCTCCTTTTGCTGATGAGGCTATGGATTTTGAGGGCCAACTGCAGGCGTTTGAAGATAGCGCTCGGCGGAGCTGTTTGAAAATATATAAGCATCTGCCCATTAAGCGGCTATCCGCGGGATTGGCTGAAATGCTGTCACAACGCATTCTGCCAACGCTCGATCGGATCGGGTTTGATCGGACGATTTCAAAAGTTTTTTTTCATATAGCACCATCGGCCTGGAAAATAATGGGTCCGATTGATGCGTCTATCATCCGCTTTCAGCCGCCGATCGATCGCGAAGTCGAGGCGGTCCGTGAGGGTTTCAAATTAACATACGATCACCCCGGTGATGGTTTTTCACCACCTCCGGCAGCATCGCCAGGGATCATTTCAGGGAGTGTAAAAGACGGAATCTTCCCGGAACACCTATTTGAAATGCTGCAAGACATCGCTACTCCATGGATCATTTTGCCGCGCGCATATCGCTTTTTAGAGAAAGATCATTGCCGATATTTGCCGGTCTATCTGAAAATACTAAACACCGATAAGCGTGAATGTTGTTTGAAAGTGTTTAGTCGGATTAGCGTCGAATTTATAGGAAATTTTTCTTTTAAATTTGCCGAAAAACGCTATCCGGTGCATCAATTATCAAAGTTGCTTTTTTATGGATATGCGACCTTATTTTGGAAAACGCTCAGATGTCCGCCTGTCAATATGGAAAACAATCTGACATTTGATCATTTTTTCATCTGGCTAAAAAGATTTGCAGGCAAAACCGAATCGCTGGGAAATCAAGAGAAATCACTGATCGATCAGATGGCCAAGATGAAGGCCAGGGCTTTTCCCACACTCCATACGCAATCTTTTCGAAACCGCCAACAGCCAGATAGCGCACGGTTTTTAGTCACATTGCGGCACGGCCATCCAGGTATTGTTGCCACCTTAAGATATTTCGGAATCGATCAATTTTTAAAAACCAGACGAACCGGCAAACGGCTCACATGCCTGTCTTTTCAAAAAGATTTGCACTGCCTGTTATTTAAGATCGGAACCCACTACCATGCGGAATCAAAGCGCACCCGGGAAAATATCAAACATTTCATCAATTGCTTAAGGACCGCCAGCGATAGTCAACCGTCTGATTTTAATCGGACTCAACAGCAATTCGTGGATCGATTGCTAAATCACTTCCAAAAATTTGTGAATTCGTAAATCGCTGCCAATGGATGGTCTGGCTTTGCTACAAAAACGGAATCGGTTTGCCGGTGCAATAAGCCAGGGCGGAACAGGTGGCAATCAAATTCCCGCTTGTGTCGCTGACACGAATGTCGTAACCGGCTGTTTTTTTCGTCTGGCTGACCTTTTTTGCCTCTGCGCGCAGTGTTACTCCCGGCTGCGGGCTGGAAACGTAGGTGACATTCACATTCAAAGCCACCGCAATGGTGCCGTCGGTTTGGCCAGCAGTTTCAAAAGCTTCGTCGATTAGCGCAAATACGGCGCCGCCATGGGCGCGAGCATAAATGTTATTCATTTTTTCCGGGACATAATCCATTTCGACGACAGCATACCCCAATTCTAATTCCACCAGACTGATCTGCATTGCTTTTGCAAAAGGCTCATTTTCTACCGCGTTGTAAATAGCATTTTTTACCTTTTGGTCCATCGATGGTCTCCATTATGGTGTAGGAATGCTGGAATAGTGGAATATTGGGAAAAAGGGTATTGGGGCAATGGTAGATTGGGTGATCTGCAAAATTTTTTGTCATGTAAAGCAAAACAGATAATTTTTTTTTGCATCCAATATGCCATCTTTCCACGATTCTATCATTCCATAATACGTGTTGAGAGCCATATCTGAAAAAAAAATACAAGAGCGATAAAGTCGCTTTCCGGTATTTATGGAGATCGCGCCGGTGGGTAAACAATTTCCATGGCGAGGCCTTTTTTGTCAACCAGTGGTTTCAGCGGCACCGTTTTCGGTTTACCTGCTGAAAAACGCGCGGAGACGGCTAACACGAGTGCATCCAGAATATCATCTCCTACCAGATCTTTGCGCCGAAACCGAGCAAGAGCCTGCTCAACAATAGCATCTGTTTGCGGGCAGTTCTTTTGCAATATAAAATAACGTTCCTTAAAACCCTCTGGCGCTTTTTTAGGATAGACCATTGCGTGGTTGCCTGCCAAGGCCCAGAAACACAGCTCGGGGTGTGATTCGCGAACCCTGGACTGCGCCATTCGGGTATTTTGCATCCAGGTATCGACTTCTTTAATTTTGGCGGCAATATTCCAGGTTTGAATGGAAATCTTAATCCCCATGACCTGCTTGTTGATTCGGCAGGCCTGGCGATAATTTTTGGCTTGAAATGCCTTGCGGCAGGGAACCGCAAATACGCTGGAGCCTCTCCGTCCCAGCAGCTTGCGGGCTTGCACATCACAAATCCGTCTCTCGGCATGCGGCAAACCAATGGGTATGTCAATAAACATCATTGACAAAGGGCTGATCGCCTCCCACAGAGCGTCAATGGTTTTGTAAACGTCGATTGCCCAGTTTCCGCCCGAACCGAGGGCCACTGCAAACCATCCCCCTCTGCAACCATCCACACCAATGACATCCATGGTCTATAAATTCGTAATTTTTGATCAAGGAGCTATTCTCTTATAATCAATCGAATACTCTTTAGCTGGAATAGGGTTTACGTGCAAGGTCTTTTAAAACTTTCATCAAGAAATGTCGCGAAATAGATTGCGATTTTATATATGCAGTTTATCCAACACCTTCTTAATCTGCCCAATCGGATCTTTTTCCGACACGCCATTGCGTATTTAAAATCCGAAATCAGCAATCTGCGATCCAAAATAATACGCATTCCATTATTCCAATACGCCAGGCTGAAGACCCTTTTCCCTTGAATAACAGGTTTGCTCAGTTTAATCTTGATACCATGCACGACGATCAATTTCGACAACTGCTGGATAGATTTAATCTGGCATGGTCGGGGTATCGCAAGGTCAGAAAGGGCGTTAAAAAGCGAATATCCCGCCACATGCAGACGCTAAATTGTCCCAGCATGCAGGCCTATCTGGATTTGATCAAGCAAAATAAAGAGGCGCTGCGGGAATGCGAGCTACGATTGACGGTGTCCATCAGCCGGTTTTTCCGCGATCGCCAGCTCTGGGACGGCCTTGAAGAAGATCTGTTGCCCGGCATCATCAAAACACACCCAAGACGCTTGCGGGTTTGGTCGGCCGGTTGCGCCCGTGGGGAGGAAGTTTATAGTTTTAAGATTCTCTGGGAGCATTTAAAGCAAACACACACGCATTTACCTGCACTTGAAATCACAGCCACCGACAAACATTCCGCTTATCTCGACCAGGCCAGGGAAGGAATCTATACCCCGGGCAGTTTAAAAGAGATTTCCCCGGAAATGCGTGAACGTTATTTCAAAAGCCGGAAAAGAGGCAATCGATTTAATATCAAGGCATTTGTCAAAGCGGATATTGATTGGAAAGTTCAGGATATATTCGCGGTGCCAGCGGGATCTGAATTCAATATCATTTTTTTGAGAAACAATGTGTTAACCTATTATAAACAGCCCCTCAGAGAAGAGGGGTTGTGCAGAGTTACAAAAGCCCTGATACACCATGGCTGGCTGATTGTCGGTTCCCATGAGAAAATGCCTGCCGGGGTTTCAAATTTTCGTCGACACGCTTCCATCCCCTGGGTTTATTACCGGGAAGCTTAAATCAGAATCTGGCCTTATTTTTCCTTCTGCTCGTCTTTTTTTCTCTTCTTGCGCGGCCTTTTAACGCCATACGATTTACTGAAGATTTTCCCCCGTTTCGTTCGTTTGTCACCTTTGCCCATGAAATTGTTTTCCTCCTACAATATCGAGTTTCAGATAAAAACCTGTACAGGATTGTTCTTTGTGTTTTTCATAACGCATTATGCTTTCTTTTTCAAGCTGCAGGAACATTTCTACAACACAGATACCTGCAGGTGCGTATTTTCGTCTAAAGTTGAGAGACCGGATTTAGAAAGCTGCACGGCATTAAGGCAGCGCATTTGCCGCAAACATGCGTCGATTTTGGCAAATCCGAAAAATATTCTAATGTATCGCGATTCTCATTGAGCCGCTTCCAACAGCTGTGTCTTTCAAATCCATCCGCACGAAAGCGTTCATCGATGGGTGCGCTGACCACAAGCGGTTCCTGCCACAAGCCTTCCTTGCCCAATCGATCGGGTTCAGCTGCCACAAATTCGACTGCAAATTTGCGCAATACCTCAATTCGAACATCATTCATATATTTTACCGGCATCTTTCAATTGGGCCTGTACTCTTCCGGCGGATACGGCCATGACGATGGACAGAACCGCCCCGATTTCGGCATCGTTGATTCCTTCTTCCCTGGCTACGCCAAGGTATTCCTGCATTCAGGGGTAGCAGCCGATGGCCATTGCGGATGCCAAATGCAGCATCAGTGTTGTTTTAGGATCCAGAATGTCATTGTGGCGG
>JAHEIW010000203.1 GCA_024639185.1 Deltaproteobacteria bacterium
GTGAACATCTGCGCCAGCCCGACCCCCAGGGTAAAGACCGCATCGGCATTCAGGTTTTGATCAGCGGTCTTGTCAAAAAATACATTCAGACTGGATTCAAGTCCGTCTTCTGGCTGCCAGTAGCAGATCATCATCGGCACTTTGGGCAGCGGGTGCAAAACCACGGAAATGTCGGATTCAAATTGTTTGTCCACCTGGCGGGCGCTGAATATATGGACCAGATCGTCAAAAAGATCGGTGTAGGTGTCGGCCACCTGTTTCATGGCGTCCTCGCAGCGCTTTTTGAAAAGGGCATAGCGCTCTTGGCCGTCTTTTAGCTCGCGGAACGAAATCCAGTTGCCGGAGACCGGCAGCCCTTTGCCGGCCAGAATATAAATCAGAAACGGAACCGCCACCCAGGGGTTGATGTGGATCTGGGTGTACAGGTTTCCATCCGTATCGACGCTAAAATCTTTGCCCAGCACCTTGAGGGTCAATTTGCCGTTCGTAAATTCAGCGCCTACTCTCCGGGCAGCTTCAGCCAGGTCGGCAGCGCCGATTTCCTTTTTGAGTTGCTCCAGGAAGTCGGCTCCCTCCACAAAACCGGAATTCGCCTCTTCGTCCGAGTCGGAAAAGCGTTTGATGGTTTCACGGTCCAGCTTAGGGCAATCGACGATCCGGCGTTTGCCCTGGAATACAGCGCCGGCAAAGGCCAGGCAGGTTTTCTCACCGCACTCGCGACAGTTGGATTTGTCGAGCTGCTGGAAGATTTCCATGGCGTTTTTGGGTTTTGGCATACAGGACCTCCGCTGTGGCAATCCGCGCTTGGCACCAGCAATAAATTGAGCAAAGATTTATTCATATGCATGATCTTTTCAGATGTCAATCCATGAGCTGTCGGTTCAGCGGACGCCAACGATCATAAACCAGCAGCAGGGTCACACTGCCTGCCTGTGCTGCCATCGGTTGGATGGTCCAATCATCGGGCTCAGCCGGCAGGCAGCTCTTACGGTCTTGCCAGCTCGATACCCAGAAACAGTTCACCCGGAATCGGCTCATTGAGTGCTGGCGGACCAATTTCCCGTGTGACCAGAGAGTCGTTTTCAAAGCCGATTTTAAGATCAATACCGGTCTCGTTAATCTGGTGGGCCACAAAATGGCTGAGCTGAAAGGTGCCGAACAGAGTCGCATCGGTTTTAACCTTCAGGGTGGCCTCGCTCAGACCGCCCAGCCCCAGTGAGGCCCCTCCGGACAACTGAACGCGAAGCTTTTTGAGTGTCACTTTAAGCTCGCCGCCACCAACATTATCCTCCCACTCCAGCGGCAGCAGTTTATCCACGGCAACGTTGAGCAGCTGACTTAAGACCGGCAGGAAAATGACCACAAACGGCTGCATGGCAACCATCAAAACTGCTGCCAGTACGCTGTGGATACTGACCTGTGCAACCAGCGTTGCGGTTGCCACGAAATCCACCTGAGCCGCAAGGGTTACGGGGTCCTTTTTAACGCCGGCATCCAGCTTGACCCCGGCACTAGCATGGATGGTGACTTTTTTCTTTTTACCGAACAAAGCGCCCAAAAACCCGCCCTTGTCGACTTTGATGCGCGCGGAGGCATCGGCGTATACGCCGATTAGCGCCGGATTGCCGGTGGGTGAATTCGGGTTAAGAAATTCCACTGCCGCACGCCAAACACCAAAGACGGCACCGGGTGTCGGGATCGTATTTCTGATTTGGTTCTGGGCCAAAAGCAGCGGTATCAGCTGATTCAGCGGCCGGTTGCTCAACACCACCGCCACGTTAAACGGGCTGGCCGACGGGATGACATCGCGCACGGCAGCAATGTCAGAGGGCGATTGGTTGGCGGCCGCAAAATCCGCCGCCAGGTACAAGCCGTCGCCGGCTTCGTTGGTGCCCAGGTAGGGTGAATCCGTATCAAACAGCAGGGCAAATTTGGCAAAGGCGTCGGCAAACTGCATAATGGGTATGGGAATCAGCTTCAGCGGCGTCAGCACCGTGCGGACCCCCAGACCGATGAAATCCGCCAACAGATTCAGCACCGGATTCAGTCCCCGTAAGGTGTTTAGCCCCCCGGCATCCAGATCAAAATTGGCAAAACCCAGCGAAATCCCCAGCGGCAGCCCGCCGGGTGATACCGGCAGGCTAATGGCCAGATCGTTGATGCGCACAAAAAACGTCTCCGTTAATAAAGTGGTCCCGGGTGGCAGCCCCATCAGGCTGACATTGATCTCCAGCTTGGCATCGACCTGAAAGCGGGCCAACGTGTTGCCCTCTTTGAAGCGCTGGGCGATGTTGGCGCTGCGAATTTGCGGGATACTCAGATCGGTAATTTCAACGTCTATATTGGCTCCGGCTGAAGAGCTGCTGCCACCACCGATCTGATGGGTAAATTTGGTTTTGTTGTCTTTTCTGAGCTGCTCCAGGATGACATCCACAATCACATCCAGGGCTGCGGTTTCTATCTGGGCGATGATATCAAATGCTCCGGGTGTAAAAGCCATTTAGACCACCTCCTTCAAAAGCGTTGCGAGCTCAATCGGGTTGTTGACCTGAACGGCCATGCGCTCCTTGTCCACACAGGGCTCTTCAGGCCCGTCGCTTTCCAGGCAAATACGGCGCATACCGGCCAAATGTCGTCCCCATTGCAGTTGCACCAGTCTGTCGTCGGGGGCCGGCAGGTCGTGTGGCAGGTCCTCGCAATAGGCAATTTCCTGCTTGGTCTCTTTGGACAATCGCACCCGCAGCAGTTGCTCGGCAAAGTAAATCGGATGCACAAACCAGATCATGCCATTTTTGGTTGAAAGGTTGACCGCATCAACCAACAGCTCGGCAATGTCCTCCACCCCCGGTGCCGGAAAAACGGTGCGGGGCTTGTTGTAGACGACCACGTACTCAATCCAGTGAATCTCTGGTGCTTTTTTTTCATAGGGTCTTGCGGGCTGAAAGCCGCTATCCACTTCAAATACATAAGCGCCCTCTTCGTCTGATGCCGTAAACTCGAAGCCAATGGCCTCCACGGCGGCACTTTTGGGCATTTTTTTGGCTTTCTCCGCTTGCAGCAGATATTGCCAGCCTTCCCGCCAGCGGCCGGGTTGGCTGTCATCGATAGCAACTTTTTCTTTTTTTTGCGCGCTTTTTAACCGCATGGCTGAAAATTTTTTTGCAAAATCAGGCGGCACAGCCGGGGCGTCCGGGCTGCATTGTATAAATTCCTCAAAGCGGGTCTTGGGGACAAAGCGCACCTTAAATTTGGGCCTTTTACCCACATTGAGCGGCCATGTAAGACGATAGGCCGCCTTTTCACCGGGACTGACAGCCAGCGGCCCGCTCAGCACGGTCATTTCGCGCGCTCCCGCATGCGGAAAAGTGTGCACAATATCGTTGCGCAGCTCATGCGCCTTATAAACTGTTTTATCGCACTTTTTGTTTTTGGATTTGATTTTTTTGGGCATTGGGATTTCCTCTCTATTGGGTGCAATGATTTTAGATTTCACATGAAATCATAGGCTTATAATTTTTTAGAAATCTTGATGACCTTTTTATCAGGGGGATCTTGCGCTGAAAGGTGCAGCCAAGTGATTTGGCACTCACGCGCAAACCGGGCATGCCAACCTCCTTTCGAATTGCTCCCCGGCTCAAGGGGTGGAACTTCACGCTGATGAATGATGAGATGACCGCTGTGGCGGTACCTGGCATGCAGATGATCGGATGGGGGTAATGTTAAATGCAAATGCGAACAGGAACGTATTTGATCTTAACATTATACTACATTGTGGTATCTGTCAATAATAAAATAAATATAATTTTAGTGAGTTATAAAGCTTTGATGTGATTTATTGCAGACAGCGCCCCGGCGTGATTTCTGCGGTGTTTGAGATGACGTTTTGGGGTGGCTTCCCTCTCGGAAGCCACCCCCGGACCAAAACCATGAGCTTCTGAGTTGGTGTCATGGCCGGACCGATCTCCACATCGGCTGGAGAATAATTTACCTTAACGATATAACCGATCTCACAAACAGTTTCGGGGTGGCTCCTCAGAACCACCCCGATCGTGTGAGTACGTCGCACCATCGTGAAACAATACTCAATCAAGGTTATCGGTATGTCAGCCATTAACTTAAGGTTTATGTGAAAATTGAGGGTCTAATGAATTGGGAAATGAATTACCTAATTTCATGAAAATTCTTACTGTGGGGGGACCGCATGAGTTAGACTGCAGTATAACTATTTGTTTTAATTTATTTATTTTTTATGGATAGAACAAACTGATTTAGCATGAAATTTGCAACAGTAAGCGTCAGGGGGGTGATACGGGTTTTTCTTGACGTTCACAAATTCTCCTCTGAGAAATTATATCACCATAGGTCATCGTTGCCGCAAACAATCCCGCCAATTGTTTCACAGGCACCTATCTTTGTGGAGCATCTAACCCGTATCACAGGCAAATTCATAAATGAGGTCGGAGGAAATGCGGAATGGTTGAAAACATCGGTTTTGTATCAACCCGTTTTGCGGGATTAGACGGGGTTTCTCTGGAAGCGGGCAAGTGGGGCGATGTACTGGAAAGCGAGGGATACAACTGCTTTTGGTTTGCCGGCGAGCTGGATAAAGATCCGGACAAAAGCTATCTGGCACCCGAGGCGCATTTTAAACATCCTTACAATGTATGGATAAACCGGCAGGTTTTCGGAAAAACAAACCCGACAGCATCGGTTACCGGCTCCATTGAAAACCTAAAAAGGGTGTTAAAGATCCGACTGCAGGATTTTATCGATCAGTTTCATATCGACCTGCTGATTGTTGAAAATGCGCTGGCCATTCCCTTAAACATTCCCCTCGGTCTGGCCTTAACGGAACTGATATCTGAATCACAGCTTCCCACCATTGCTCATCATCATGATTTTTACTGGGAGCGAAAGCGTTTGCAGAGCAGTGCCGTCGGCGAATACCTGCACGCATCCTTTCCGCCCAAACACGCCAACATCCAGCATGTGGTCATCAATTCAATTGCACACGAGGAACTTGCGCGCCGGTGCGGCATTGAGGCCGCCATCATTCCCAACGTGCTCGATTTTGACAACCCGCAACCCAGCGGCCATAAAGGTTATCTTAGTTTTCTGGCATCCTTTGGTTTGGAGCCGAATCATAAAACCATTTTGCAACCTACCCGCATTATTGAGCGCAAAGGAATTGAGCATGCTATTGACCTGGTCAAAGGTTTGCAGAATTCGCAGTATAAACTGCTCATATCCCATGAAGCCGGAGATGAGGGCTGGGCGTACGCGGGTCGCATCAAAAATTATGCTTTAGATAACGGTGTCGATCTACGCCTGGCTCAAAAACCGATTGCCAGCCCCTGGCAGCATGCCAGACAGCGGGTAAATGGGTATTGTCTCTGGAATATTTATGCCCATGCTGAGTTTGTCACCTTTCCCAGCCTCAACGAAGGTTTTGGCAATGGC
>JAHEIW010000204.1 GCA_024639185.1 Deltaproteobacteria bacterium
GCATATGCGTCAGGGCAGCGATTTTGGCAACAGCCGTAGCTTCCACATCTTCTTCGGAAACAACGGCATCCACCAGGCCGATTTCAAACAATTGATCCGGCTCCAGGAATTCTCCGCTAAAGACCATTTCAGTGGCCCGGCGGTCACCGATAATTTGCCTTAAAATTAAATCGGCCAGTCCAGGTACTGACAGTCCAATTTTGACTTCGTTAAACCCGATTAAGTTGCGGCCTGCGCCAACGAACCGGAAGTCGGTACTCAAGGCCAGAACGCCTCCTCCGGCGGTGGCATGGCCGGTAATGGCACTGGCGGTAGGCATTGGCATCGTGTACAAATCTAAAAGCGCCTGGCTAAGGTCTACATAAAAATCAATCATCTCTGCACGGCCCAGTTGAAGTAAGCCCGGCAAATCCAGGCCAATACAGAAAAATTTGTCACCGCCGGCCAGTACCATCCCCCTAAATTCATTCTTTATACGTTTCAACGCCTGGGTTAGATCATGTACCAATTCAGGACTGATGGCGTTGGTGACGCCGTTGGTTAAACGTAAAAAGGCTAAGTCATCGTGCGCCTCGAGGTTGACCTTTAGCATGAATCCTCCTTCAAACAGAAAGGTGCGGTCATGAATTGATAAGGCTGGCGGCATAAGTGTTGTAGCAAAAAAACGTCCTGCAATCGGAACGTTTTTTTGACAACGACTATAAAATTCATTCAAATGGATGTCTTCGATTTAAACAACCAACGCAGCCATGTCTCTTCCAAACAGGCCGATACGGTCCCCTGCCTTGACCACAATGTCCAACTCCCAATCGAGCGGGTTTTTTCGAACCTGCGGGTACCGCATCCAGCAAGCCATTTTACTGCGGGATACGAGCAATTTTGAATTGAGAAAGATTGTATATACGGCATCGAGCGGAATTCCAATACGCGCCAAAAGCGCCTCCACTGTTTCCTCAGGATCAACTGAGAGTTTTAAAATTCCGCCTTGATCTGTTTCGGTTTCTTTCAGGTATTGACGCAACTTTCCGTAAATTCGAATATCAACCATTGCAGTTAGCCCTTTTGAATCACGCTGTGCTGATGGCGGCTGGCTACTCGTTTATGTCTGCTTGCTCCTAAACAGGTTTCAGGTGCCGGGTTTCTGTTTTCAGGGTACAGATATTGGACAACACAAGACATACGAAAACACTACAAGATGAAGCGATCTACCTGTTTTCTGTCATCTGTTTGCTGACACCTGAATACTGACACCTGCTTACGGCCAGAAACCCGTTGCAAGGATCCAGAGGCCAGTGACCAACAGCATAAACCAGGGTTTAGACATCTATCATATTAAGCTCTGTGCTCACATCAATACTGCCTTTGATCGATCGCGCAACCGGGCAAAAATCAGCGTGGAATCCATGCACTTTTTGAGCGGTTTCCTGCTGCTCCGGCGTCAATTTAAGATGATAGGTTACATGAATACGGCGGATGACAAGCACCTTACCGTCCTTTACAATTTCCCCTCTTGCTTCTGTAATCAGCCGCCCTTCGCCGGCCGGAATTTCACGCGCTTCCAGCGCGCCGCCAAAAGTGCCGGTCAGTCAGCCGGCCGTTGCCGCAACGACATAATCCAGGGTGGTTGCGTGCGGGTCGTGGACCTGTGGGTCAACACCGTAATGCTCGGCGACTTCAGAATGCACACCAAACTTCACCGGCACATCTTCCTGCGGTAAATATGCACGCCGATAAGGGCCTTTGACGCGCTCAATTTTTACTTTGGATGTGTAAACAACATTTTCGCTCATAGGATCTCCTCTCAAATTATTAAACGCAAACTGAGTGCTGATTCGCTTTAATGATCCGGTAGCAATAAGATAACCACAAAGTCACGAAGATCACAAAGAATGATAAAATAGATATTCGTTAAAATTCTTTTAGAAACTTCGTGCCCTTTGTGTCTTCGTGGTGAAAAAGTTTTTTAAAATAAGGTATATTCTTCAATTTTAGGTGACTAGCTGCTGCCGTCTTTAAGGCGCCGGGCAATGGCGCGGGCGGAGAGAATACCGCTGGCCGAAGCCTGAATCAAACCCCGCGTAATGCCGGCGCCGTCACCGATGGCAAACAAATTTTCTACACCGGTTTCCAGCTCTGGTGACAGCTCAATGCGGTTAGAATAAAATTTGACTTCAACCCCGTATAACAACGTGTGGCGCGAATAGACGCCCGGCGCTATTTTTTCGAGCGCCCGCAACATTTCAATTATACTTTGCAGATGCCGGTAGGGATAAACGAAACTGAGATCACCGGGAGTGGCCTCGGGAAGCGTTGGTCGTGTCAGACAGCGATTGATGCGCTCCGGCGTGCTGCGACGCCCGGCCAGCAAATCGCCCAACCGCTGAACAATGGGCCCATTGCCCAAAAGGTTTGCCAGCCTGGCAATATACAACCCGTATCCAATCGGGTCGTCAAATGGTTCGGTGAACGCGCTGCTGACCAAAATGGCAAAATTGGTATTATCGCTACTTTTATAGGTATGACTGTGGCCGTTTACCGTGACAACCTGTTTGGTTTTTTCGATAACCACTTCACCATAAGGGTTCATGCAAAACGTGCGCACCTTTTCATCGAAGGTTTTGGAGTAATAAATCAGCTTTGATTCATAGATAATATCGGTAATTTCTTTTAGAACCGCGGCCGGCAGCTCCACCCGAACGCCGATATCGACCGGACTGGCCTGGGTTTTTAGTCCCAGGAATTCCGCCTGCTTTTTCATCCAGCTGGCACCCGAGCGCCCCGGGGCGGCAACAACAAATTGGCTGGTAAAGGTCTCGCCGCTTTCCAATTTGACACCCTGGATGTGGCCGTTTTCAGCCAGAAGACTCTCAACCGGGCTGCTGGTTCGGGTATCGACGCGATCCACCATAGATTGGCGCAATCGATCTAAAACAACCTGACAGTTCTCGGTTCCGATATGCCGGATGCGCGACGGAATTAAGGTTAAATTGGCCAGCCGGGCCCGGTCGGACAAATCTTCCAGCTTGGGGGATGCCTCACCAAATATCTCTTCAGGTGCACCGTGATCGACCCAGATCTCATCTGATGTCTGCAGGATTTGATTGAGCGAATCCGGCTCCATATATTCGCCTAACAATCCCCCGACCTCGGATGATAACGTCAATTTGCCGTCACTGTAAGCGCCGGCGCCTCCCCATCCGCAAAGCATATCAGTCGAATTGCGGCGCTTGCGCTCACTGAGATCTTTGCCCAGCTCGAGCAAAAGAATGGGTTTGATGCCTAAATCGGCCAGGGTTAAAGCTGAAAAAATACCGGCAGGACCAGCACCGACGATAATGACTTTGTAGTCCATGGATTCCTCTCAATTTAGGTTAATTACAATTCAAAGTTAATATTTTTCAAGTGCCATTTCCCGGATTCAGATATCTGGCTGCTGGTCACTGGCGCCTGGCAGCTGGCTGGCGGTCTTTGATCACAAACTCGCTGCCAGTGGCCAGTAGCGAGTAGCCAGCAACTGAAAAACTAAAATGCTGAACCTTTATGATAAAGTACTGGCAGGCTAAAGCGCCTGATAAGCCTTCATGAGCCGGTCCACCAGATCAGAAAAATATTGAATGGCCTGTTCAATCGGTTCCGGCGACTGCATATCGACGCCGGCATCCTGAAGTTCATCCAGGGGATATTTGCTGCCGCCCAATTTTAAGAAATTTAAATATGCCGTCCGGGCAGATGCGCCTTCGTTTACGACCTTATCGGCAAGGGCAATGGCTGCTGAGATCCCGGTTGCATACTTATAGACGTAAAAAGCCGAATAGAAATGGGGAATTCTCAAACATTCCAGGCACAGCGGCGGATCCAAAACCAGGGATTCGCCAAAGTAGGTTTCCAGCAGCTCACGGTATGTCGCCGTAATCACATCAAGGGTTAATGGTTCGTTGTCTTCAGCGATTCGGTGGGTGAGCTTTTCAAACTCAGCAAACATTGTCTGCCTGAAAAGAGTGGCGCGCAAATTGTCGATTTCCCGGTTTAGAATATATGCTGTTCTGGCCGGATCGTTTTTGTAAAAGTCCAACAGGTAGCGGCTGAGCAAGTTTTCATTAAAAGTAGACGCCACTTCGGCAACAAAAATCGTGTAACCATGATACACATAGGGCTGATGATGATTGGAATAAAATGAGTGCATCGAATGGCCACCTTCATGCAGCAGCGTATATACACTGTTGATGTTCCGCGATTCATAATTCAGCAGAATATAAGGTGGTGAATCGTAACTCCCCGCAGAATAAGCACCACTTCTTTTACCCCGGTTTTCATAGCGATCCACCCATCCACCGAGCAGGCCTTTCTTTAAACCGTTTACATATTCATCTCCCAGCGGGCGCAAGGCCTGAGTGCCGATATCAACCGCCTCCTCGTAAGGGATGTTGAATGCATCACTACCGACGATCGGCACATATGTATCATAAAAGTGCAGCTCCGATAAAGCAAGGGCCTGTTTACGAAAATCCAGATATTTAAACAGTGGTTTCAGATTGTTTTTGACTGTTTCGATGAGATTATCATAAACACTCTCGGGAATACGATCGCCAAACAAGGCAGATGCCCGGCAATTGTCAAAATGACGAACTCTGGAATAAAAGAGATCTTTTTTAATGGAATGCGACAATGTCGACGCCAGAGTGTGCTGATGATCCTGGTAGGCTTGATAATATTGGTCAAAGGCCTTTTTACGAAGATCCCTGTCAGGGCTGATCAAAAAAGTGCTGAAGTTACCATGGCTGAGTTCAATCTTTGCGCCATTTTGATCTTCCAGGTAGCCGAAATTCAAATCGACATTGTCCAGCTGCCCAAATATCTGGGAGGGTGTTTGCGCCATCTCCTGGCTCATAGCCAGAACCTGCTCGACCGTCTCGCTGCGGGTGTGCCGTTTATAGCGCAGGATCTTTTCCAGATAGAATTTATATTCAGCCAGGGAGTCATCATCCAGGAATGTTTGCATCTGATCTTCCGGTATGGCCTGGATCTCGGGTGTCAGAAAACTTGCGGATTCAGATGCCCGGACATGCAAACTGACGGCGCGCTGATGTAACCCCAGGTAAAATTGATTGGATTTGTCTTCATCACTTTTCAGATGGGCATAGGTGTATAGTCTTTCCAGCCGGCGGTGCAATGAAAGGTGAAAATCAAGGGCTGCCTTGAGAATATCAACCGAATCTTTCAAACGTCCCTTATAATCAGCATAGGAATCGATTTGGTTTTCAACTTCGGCCATCCATTTTTCCCATTCTTCACCTGATGCAAACAAAGGCACCAGATCCCATTTATGATCATCGGGTATGTCTTTGCGTTCGGGTATGGTCTGTGTCGTCATTTCAAAATTCCTTTCATCGCCCGGCGATACAACTTTGTTGTGCTGATAGCCCTGCAAACCATAACACTGCCCGTAAAAAAATCAA
>JAHEIW010000205.1 GCA_024639185.1 Deltaproteobacteria bacterium
GTGCGTGGAGAAAGGATACAGCAATGACGCCAACGACAGCATCAAAAAACGTGCAACCGCGGGCAGGCTGGCGCTTTCGTTTAGGGCTGACGGTCCTGATTGTCGGATGGTTAAGCCCATTGCTCATACCCGTCGTCACCCGGACCTCGCTGGGGACTGAATGGAAGACGATTATTTCAGGGCTGCTGGCCGTCGGCATACCCGAGGTATTTTCTGTTGTGGCCATCGCCATCATGGGCAAAGAGGGTTACGATCTTATCAAGGATCGTATTTTCAAATTTTTGAAAAAGCATGGTCCGCCGGCCCGGGTGACTCTGGCAAGATACCGCATCGGCCTGGTCATGTTTTGCCTTCCCCTTGTCTTTGGCTGGCTGGCACCCTATGGGGCACACCTGATCCCGGGGTATCAGACAAATCGGTTAGTGATGAGCCTGATCGGGGATGCGATGTTTATCGCCAGCCTGTTTGTGCTTGGCGGTGATTTCTGGGATAAGCTGAAAGCCCTGTTTATTCACAGAGCCAAAGCGCAAATTTCAGCTAAAACCTGATTGCATAGAAAGGTAAAGTGGTGATCCATATCCTGCTTGATATATGCAGAAAAAATTTCTACCTGCAGGCGTATATGCTGGCGGTGTCTGTTATCATCATGGTCACAGTGGTTGCCACAGCCCGGGTGGCACCGGCCGCCGATACAACTTCAACATCGCGAAACGCCCTTCTGGAGAACAAACCCTGGCGGGGTGACTTTGATGAAATGGCTAAAGATCGCGTGATCCGGGCGCTGGTGGTCTACAGCAAAACATTTTATTTCCTGGACGGCGGACGGCAGCGGGGCCTTTCATATGATCTGCTCAAGGAATTTGAAAAATTTGTCAATAAAAAGCTCAAGACCAAAACACTGAAAATCCATATTGTTTTTATTCCCGTGCGGCGTGATAAGCTGATCTCCGGTTTGGCTGAGGGGTTGGGGGATATCGCCGTCGCCAATCTGACGATCACCCCCCGGCGAAAGAAACAGGTGGCGTTTTCAGATCCCTGGTTGACCGGGGTCAAGGAGTTGCTGGTCATCGGGCCGGCGGCGCCTCCGGTTGTCAGTGTTGATGATCTGGCCGGCAAAGAAATCCATGTTCGCCAGTCCAGCAGCTGAAAAAGTTCGACGCCATGGTGCAATACTTTAGGACCTATGCCGACCGATATAATTTCGACTACTTGATGATCGGGACCCAGGCCTATCAGGAATCCGGTCTCGATCACAACAAGCGCAGCGTGGCGGGCGCCGTCGGTGTCATGCAGGTGCTGCCGTCCACAGCGGCAGACCCCAACGTCGGCATTGCCGATATCGAGAAACTGGATAAAAACATTCACGCCGGGGTCAAATACTTGCGCTTTATTGTCGACTGCTATTTTAATGACCCGTCCATAGATGAGGTCAACCGGATGCTGTTTGCCTTTGCCGCTTATAACGCCGGGCCGGCCAGAATTAACGGCCTGCTCAAAAAAGCCGCCAAAATGGGATTGGATCCAAATATCTGGTTTCACAACGTCGAGATAGCGGCTGCCAGCGAAATCGGCCGCGAAACGGTGCAGTATGTCAGTAATATTTATAAATACTACATTGCCTACCGTATGATTACAGACCAGATGGAAGCAAAGGAAAAATTGTTGAAAACGAAAAACTAGGCCAGGAGGTATCTATTGATGGAATCGGATAAAAAGCCCCCAAAAAAGCTCAGTTTGTCCGCCCAGATTATGATCGGCATGGGCCTGGGCATTGTGGCGGGGGTGTTTTTCGGCGACTATTGCGCCCCTCTACAGATTTTCGGGGATGCCTTCATTAAGCTGCTGCAAATCACCATTTTACCCTATATCATTGTTTCGATGATTTTGGGCATCGGCGGTTTGACCCCCGAGCAGGCTAAATTGATGGCCAAAAAAGCCGGTATCCTGTTGCTGCTGTTCTGGGGGATTTCTTTTGCGATGGTGCTGGGGTTTCCACTCTCGTTTCCGGAATGGGAATCGGCGGCCTTTTTCAGCTCGGCCATTGTCGAACTCCCCAAAAAAGTGGACTTTCTCAGTCTCTACATTCCTTCAAATCCCTTTTATTCGCTGGCCAACAATGTGGTTCCGGCGGTGGTGCTGTTTAGCATTTTAATGGGCATCGCTTTGATGGGCATGCAGAAAAAAGAGGTTTTTCTGGAAGCACTGGGTGTGGCCGCCCAGGCCCTGGTCGGCATGACCAACCTGATTGTCAAGCTCACACCGATCGGCGTCTTTGCCATCACGGCCGCTGCAGCCGGTACGATGACGATCGAGGAATTCGGCCGCCTGCAGATCTATCTGATAAGTTTTAACGTCGCTGCCATTTTTCTGACTTTCTGGATCTTGCCCATGCTGGTGACGTCCTTAACACCCTTTAAGTACCGCGATGTCGTCGGAATGACCCGTGATGCTCTGGTTACCGCCTTTACCACCGGCAACCTGTTTGTGGTGCTGACCGTTTTGACCGAAGGCTGCAAACAGTTGTTTGAAAACTACGATCTGAAAAAAGGCAAAACCGACACCTATGTCGATGTGCTCGTACCGATTTCATTTAATTTTCCGAATACCGGAAAATTGCTGATGCTGCTGTTTATTTTATTTGCCGCCTGGTTTTCGGGCAGCACCTTTTCGCTGGCGCAATACCCCTCGTTTGTGTTTTCAGGCTTGCTGAGTTTTTTCGGGGGCGTGGACGTGGCCATGCCCTTTATGCTGGATTTGATGAAGATCCCCTCGGATATGTACCAGCTGTACGTGGTTACCGGGGTCATCAACGGCCGCTTTGCCACCCTGCTGGCGGCCATGAACCTGGTTATTTTTACCCTGCTGGCAACAGCTTCACTGACCGGGGTGATGACGCTCAACAAGAAAAAATTAATCAACTATGTGGCGATCAGCCTGCTGCTGACGGTCGGTTTAATCGGGGCCACCCGTCTGTACTTCAGCGTGGCCGTTCAAAATGTCTACACCAAGGATCAGGTGATTGCCAATATGCAATCCATGGTATTTCCGGTCCCGCGGGAAGTTTACAAGTCGGCTGATGCGGGCGTCAAACCACTGGATCTGAACAAACCAGCTCTGCAGCGCATACGGGAATCGGGCGTGTTACGGGTGGGCTATGATCCCGACAACCTGCCCTTTACCTATTTCAGCGAAACGGGCGAGCTGATCGGGTTTGATATCGACATGGCCCAGTTACTGGCGCGCGAGCTGAAAGTAAAGCTTGAGTTTTTGCCCATCGATCGTAAAACCCTGACCGGGCATATGGAATCCGGTGTCGTTGATGTTGCTATGAGCGGCTTTGTGATGACCACCCCGAGGCTGGAAAAAATCGTGTTTTCAGAACCTTACCTGAAAACGGCCATTGCCTTTATCGTTCGGGATTACCGCCGCAGCGAATTTGCCACTGCTGAAGAACTCCAGAAAGCCACCGATTTGAAAATCGGAATTCCCGCCGCGGTGATCGATTATTTTCATGCCCGGGTCAAGGCATATTTGCCCCAGGCCGAGATTGTCGCAGTCGATTCTGTGCGCGAATTTTTCGAAATCAACGCCGCTCAACTTGATGCCTTGCTGCTGGATGCTGAAGGCGGCGCAGCGTGGACATTGCTGTATCCTAAATTTACTGTGGTCGTACCGGTCCCGGATGTGGTCAAAATCCCGCTGGCCTATGCGGTTGCCGGTCGGGATCGGGAATTTGCCGACTTTTTAAGCCAGTGGATCACCCTCAAAAAGAGCAGCCTGGACTTCCCCAGACTTTATGACCACTGGATTCTGGGCCGGGATGCAGAGCCCAAACATCCCCGCTGGTCTATTTTGCGGGATGTGCTCGGGTGGGTCCAATAACGACAGGGGAGGGGTGGCTCATCAACGCGCTGCGCAATGCGCCTGGCGGTTAAGTGGCACATTGGATTCCGCATTATGAGCCGCATCGGTTTTGTCGTCAGCTTGATCTCAGATGTGATGTTTGTTGGCGGTCTGTTCGGGCGCGGTGGCGATTTCTGGGACAAGCTCAGAGCACCGTTTATTCATAGCGCTAAAGTGCAGGTCCACAGCCAACAATGACCCGGACTTTAAAGGGGGCGAAAAATGCAGAACAAGGCAGAGGATAAAGCCAAGTTCAAGCGCGAACGTTTACAATTGACTAGACTCGAGAGGCTCGTCGATGTCGTTTATGCAATTACTATTTGGCGTACGATTTTGTTGTTTCCGAGACCCACTGCCGAGCAATTGACATGGGAGCAGATCGGCGCTTTTATCAGCACCAACATTGGTGACTTCCTGGGAGTCATCGTCGGAATTGTCATTGTGATTATTTACTGGTTACAGAATAATGCTTTGTTCGGCAATCTGCAAACCACCGACAATCGCCATACGATCCTGTCGATTCTGCAACTCTTTTTTCTGCTGTTATTTCTCTTAGCCTCGCGTCTGAGTATTGATTTAGGATCATCCATCGGTACCCGGATGTTTGAAAGCATTACCGCCGCGCTGGTCGGCATCACAAGCGGTTGGGGCTGGGCGTATGCCATCAATAACCATCGTTTGTTATTACCCGAAGTTACCGAGCAGTATGCATATCGATTGCGAGATCGTTATCTGGCAGAACCGCTCACAGCCCTCATTACGATTCCAATCGCATTTGTTGGCGCCATTCCCTGGGAAATCTCCTGGCTGAGCTATCCGCTGATGGTACTGTTGTTAGGACGGCGGAGGCGGGCTAAGATGGTGGACTAAAAGAGAGGCGATAATATTAACAGGAGCGGAAAATTTGCTTTTGCTGCACCTTTTTCAATGATAAGTTTTCTATTTGCGCCGGTGCCAGAAAAAGTCAACCCCTTGGGACGGGCCGATGAATTCTACCGGGGTGTTCCTCATTCCGCATTCCATCATGTTTACTCAACGGGCTTTGACTGCGCCATCCACTGCGTTGCTTTGACTTCGCTGATGCGTTCGATTTCAAAACCGAATTGCGTCGAATCGGGTAGGATGGCAAAATAATGCTTGCGGGCGCGCTCCAGCGCCACGGTGATGCTTGAATTTGGTATGCCAATACGATGAACACCGGGATTGACATAAAAAGTGACATGTTGACCGGTTTTTAAGCGCGCAATGACCTCATCATCCAAAAGGACCTTCATCGAAAAACCCAGTCCAAATACACGTCTTTCACGCATAACTGTCACCTGCGCTGCATCAGCAGAAAATTCCCGCGACGGGAAAAATTCCGTTTTACCGCTGGTGCATGCAGCCACTAAAACTGCCAACAATATCAACAACACATATTTTTTCATGTTCGCCTCTTAGAACCCTCACTTAAAAATGATTACCCTGTGGAATTCAGCTTCCGGCTTGCCGGCCTCCGGTGGAACTCCCCAGGGCATTTATCAAATCTTCAACTG
>JAHEIW010000206.1:0-1316 GCA_024639185.1 Deltaproteobacteria bacterium
GTTTATAATTTTTAGAGGCAGCGAGCCACCACAATTTATTGTGGCACCGCATACTGGTGGTAAAACAGGGGATACGGGCTGTATATCGTAATTAATTCAAAGCTTTCAAAATTCCAATTCATACAGCCATTTCTTACATAAAGTTTGCTAATTGCTTCATATCACAGGCTTTTGTGGAGTCATAAAATTTGTGGGATCTCCTTCATATTGCACTTTCGGGCTAATTTGCGACATCTGCTATGTACCTATATTAAGTAGGCCACATGAAATGTCCTTTTCCGGCATGAGCTGTCATTCAGGGAGCATGAATGGTCGTTTTCCGGCATGAGCTGGCAAAAGTGATACTGCTTTTGCCGAATATGCGAGACCGACACAATCAGGGGAATTTTAGAAGAAGCTTAAAGCACGAAATTCTATAAAAGCTTTTCATGTTTTCGTGCTTACGCCTACCCCGTTAAACGCGTCGCCTGTTTAGCCGGGGTGGTTTCGTGGTCTATATTTCCAGTCCGGATTCGCTTAAGCAGCCTGGGATTGCGATCCGGCAATCAATGCAGCCCCAATCGCACCGGTGACCTGCGTTTTGGGCGACACTTCGATGGGATATCCCAGCTTATCTTCCAGGGCGCTGATGACCCCTTTATTTTTGGCCACACCGCCGGTCATCATCACCGGTGCCGACAGGCCGATGCGACCCGCCATGGCCGCCACCCGGGCGGCAATCGAGGCGTGGATGCCGGCAATAATATTCTCTCTGAGCTCTCCTTTGGCGATCAGTGAGATGACTTCAGATTCGGCAAAAACCGTGCACAGGCTGCTGATTTTTGCCGGTGTATCGGCTTTGAGTGCGACCTCACCAAAATCATTGATATCAACCTCGAGCGCCCGGGCCATGACTTCCAGAAAACGCCCGGTTCCGGCCGCACATTTATCATTCATAGCAAAATCCTGAACACTTCCGTTTGCGTCGGCGACAATGGCCTTGCTGTCCTGGCCCCCGATGTCGATGATCGAGCGCACAGCCGGATTCAGGTAATGGGCACCCGCGGCGTGACAGGTGATTTCGGTGATGGCTTTGTCAGCGATGGCAACGCTTTTGCGTCCGTAGCCGGTTGCAATAATTCGATCCACGGCAGCCGCATCGATCCCGAACTCGGCGATGATCTTCTCAAAGACCTTTTTCCCGGCATCTTGTGCGTTATAGCCGGTCGGCATCACTGTGTCGGCCATCAATTGTCCGTTTTTGACAACCGCTGCCTTGGTGGTGATCGAACCCACATCAATGCCCACTGTGATCATAGGTTTACCCTTTCGATTGC
>JAHEIW010000206.1:1416-5405 GCA_024639185.1 Deltaproteobacteria bacterium
TTATAGCCGGTCGGCATCACTGTGTCGGCCATCAATTGTCCGTTTTTGACAACCGCTGCCTTGGTGGTGATCGAACCCACATCAATGCCCACTGTGATCATAGGTTTACCCTTTCGATTGCGGATTGCGGATTTAAGAACGTTGATTTCCATTAACCTAACGCCTTGCAACTCTTGCCGTGCGCCTTGCGCCATGCTTCAAACCCTATGCCCTATGCGCTCTGCCCTATGCCCTTCTTCTGTTTGAGCACCTCCATAAACGCATCGATGCGGGTTTCGATTTGACTTTCCGAAAAGCTGCGCTCATCGACCATATCGGCTTCAATGATCATTGTGGCGATGCCGCTTTTGCGCTGTAGGATTTTTTGGATATCATACTGCCCCAGCGAATAGGGTTTACAGCTGCGGTTGGAATGCATCACCAGACCATCCACATCATATTTGGCAATCATTTGCAGTATATTTTCTGCCATTTGATCAACGCTGATATTCAGATAGATTCGCGTATAGCCTTCTGCCATCGAATCTAAAAAATGATCTTCATCAAGGTATTGCATGTTACTGCACCAGGCCGACGTGTATGTATCCGCCACCAGGCAAGCGCCATGGGCGGCAAACTTCTCCGACAACCAGCGCGTTCGATACCAGATCGGCAGATTATCCCACAATAACCGATAACGCTCGTCGGGGATGGCGCCGATGCCGGCTGCTACCCGCTCTTCCATCTCTTTTAGCAGGGCCCGGTAGTAGTCGACGGCCGTCTGTGTGCCGCGCAGGGTGACAATCAAAGCTAGATGAAAAAAGGCATCAAAAGCGCTCAGGGGCGCCGGTCGATGCATGGTGGTATCCAGTACCTTCTGCCACAGGCGCTGGCATTCAAGGGCCAAACGCCCGACTTCCGCCATGCGGTCAGGATCGGTTCTGTGGCCGCAGGCCTGCTCGAGAAATTCGACGTACTCGCCTATCTGGGCACGGACATATTTTTTGGCCGCGTCAGAAAATTCGGTGTGGCAAAACGGCGTATCCAGAATAAACAAGGGTACATCGAAGTGTCGCGCCTGAATTTCATACCATTTCAATACCGTGCCACATATGTTGTTGCAGCAGACCAGCATATCGGGTCGCGGCAAGCCACCAATGGGGCCACCGTCTATGGGCGCGGATCCGATGTCGGCCCGCGCATAGGAACACAGATCGCGCGAATATCCCATCGCCTCCGCCTGTTGGCATAGATCAACCCCCATTTTGGCCGCGCCAATCATGGCACCGTGATTCTCCGGATAGACCGGGATGACATCCATGGCAATCAGAGGCTCCACCGGGCCGCCGCTGGTAATCCAGGCGACTTTTTTGCCGGTCTGCGCAGCCGTCTTGGCCTCGATGTAGTAGTCGGTCATGATCTCTTTCATGCGCTTTACGCTTTTGATCTTGCGCTTTTCGCGCTCGAGATCTTTGCTGTTTTTCCTATCCGGCATACTTACACCCATATGAATCGTTTGCTATTTCTACTCATCGCGGAATGAATTATCAGCAGCGCAATCGTGCACTGTCTGAATGCATTCGGGTGCGTTGTGAAAGAACAGTCAATAATCTCCATAGCAGCTTTAGTAATCATTTCAGAGCTGTATTTTTGTATTTCGACGATTAAAATCTTTTTATAATCCCGGAGAAATATGCTTCGCATTCCACAGGGCAAGCACCGAGATTGGGAAAAATTGCCGTTTTTGAATGAACATTTTAGAGACGTTCTATAAAGGCTTCCAATCGGGTCTTCAACTGCTCGGTTGCAATCTGTTGTTCTTCGATCTCCAGCAGCATGCTGGGAACGCCGGCGCGATCCAAAAATTCTTTGAGATACGGAAAATCAAAAGCATGTGGATCACAAAATTTCAGCAATACGAAGATAACCCCCCGCGCCCGGGTATTGTCGACGATTTTCAGAAGATGATCACCGCGGCTGAAACAATCCCGGTGTTTGGCCGGGCAATTAATGCGACGGTAGTAACGCTGTGCGATGGCATTCAACGGATCAATCTGTACATCCATGCTGCCTTCAAAATAGCGTGAACCGGTACAAAAATCATCCCCCACGACGGTTCCACCGGCATCTTCGATCTGCCGGTAGATATCCGGCATGTTGCAAATGCCGCCGGTTAGCACCAGCGGAATTTTTTCGATCCCGGACTCGGCGTGCTGCGCAGCGAGCCCTTCGCAAGTCTCGGCCAGGCGCCCGCACAGCTCATCCCGATCCATTACCATCGAGGCCTTGACAATGGCCTGGAGGTCACTGCCGCTGATAAGATCAGAGCGCTGGCTTGTGAGGGCATACAAACGCCGCATGTTGGATCGGATACCGTTAAACGTCTCAATCGCTTTTTTGAGCATGCCCGCTGTAATGGTCACCTTCAGACCGTCCGCCAGATCCTGCCGAAATTTTTGTATCACGTCCTGCATATACTGCTCGGCGCTGTGGGTATTTAATTTAACCGGCAGCACCAGATCCAGATGAAAATCAAAGCCGGTGTTCAGGCGCCAGATATCGGATAAGCGCTGAATGGAATCGCAGGTATGCGGAAAGACAGTACCGTCAATAAAGTCCAGCCGGCCGGCGAGGGCATCATCCAGGGCTCCCCGTACCAGACTGCAGGAATAGGCCTGCAGGTGGGCATCCGCCCGCTCAATTGTTGGTCCGCCGCCTAAAATTCGATACGGCAGTGCGCCGCTGGCCCAGATGATTTCTTCAGGCGCATAAGAGCAAAAATAGCCGACGATCTTGGATTGGGTACGGGCTTTCCAGTCTCGGGCATAGCCTTGAGGGTCTTTGGCGATATCATAAAAGGGTGTCATGCGTCCAACCGAGTCGTGCTGAATTTAGTATTTTTGCTTGACTCTGATACAATGTAGCTTTAATGTAGCTTTATTAGATATTTGACCGTATTGCAATCTATAAAATAAAAATGTAATTTCAATATTTTAGAATACCTTCTATTCGCAGATGCCCCACATGGGATCGAATGGGAAATCCAAACACCCTTTTTGACACAACCATCTTGAAAGAAGAGGCATTTCACAGTGGCCAACACAAAAAATCAAAATAAGAAAACGGTTGGGAACAAAAAAGATACTGCTGCTGACGCACCGAATAGCAAGGTCAAATTTGAAATATACGGCGAAGAGATGATCGAAAAGCGGGTTAAATCCAGTGGCAACAGCGGTCGGGTTTATCTGCCGCCCAATTGGGTTGGCCATAAAGTCAAAATCATCAGAACCGATTAACTTTTCCAAGCGATAAGGAATCTACCGGTGGAGAATTTTAACATAAGACGCCTAAGGGTCGATGACGCGGACGCGATTACCAAAATTTACGCCGCCATTACGCGACGGTCGGTGGAACCGGATTTTAAAAAGGTGGTGGAAGGCCACGCCCAAAATGGAGAGGAAGCCTGTTTCATCGCTGAACACCAGGGCAAGATCGTCGGATTTATGATCAGCTACATTCTGACAGCCGGTTTTGGCGAAACCAAAAGCGCCTGGATTGCGACTGTGGGCGTAGATCCTGATTTCATGGGCCAGGGAATCGGTGCTGAAATGGCCCGCAAAATATTTGAAATTTACAAGGCCGCCGGCATTGAAAAAGTGTATACCTCCGTTCGCTGGGATTCAACGGATTTACTCTCCTTTTTTAAAACCCTCGGTTTTGACCGTAGCGAATTTATCAATTTAAAAAAAGCCATACACTAACCGCCGGCTGCTGGTTTCGACTCGCCCGGACTCGTCGCAGGCTGACAGCTGGCTGATAAATTCGACGGGCAGGCATTAAGCCCGCCCCTACACAAAGATGTTTAATCGAAACTGTAGGGGCGGGGTTGATCCCCGCCCGCAAAAGCTGCCAGCAAGCCAGTGGCCCGTTTTTTTTACGAAGACAGATCTTTGAAGGCCTCTTCAACAGTGTCTTTGATGGGGATCATAGCCGTAAAACCGCTGACCTCA
>JAHEIW010000207.1:0-3085 GCA_024639185.1 Deltaproteobacteria bacterium
CGGTATGATTTTTGATCTGGCGGGAGGCTTCGATACCGTCCATCCCGGGCATTTTCCAATCCATGATCACCAGCTCAAAAGGATTGTCTTTATCAGCGCTTTCCAGCTCGGCAATTCCCTCCGGGCCGGATACAGCCTCGGTCACCTCAAAGGTAAAGGATTCGAGCATATCCTTCAAAATCTCTCTGGAGGTTATATTGTCGTCGACCACCAGGACCTTCATGCCGCGCAAATCCGTCGCGGGTGCAAAGCGTTTTTTGGCGCGCTCTTTGCCCAGACCCAAGTCGGCCGTAAAACTAAAGGTGGTGCCCTGACCGTATTCGCTCTCCACCCAGATGTCGCCACCCATCAGGTTGACCAATTTTTTGCTGATGGCCAATCCCAGTCCGGTGCCGCCGTATTTTCGGGTGGTAGAGGTGTCGGCCTGGCTAAACGACTGAAACAGTTTGCCGGCCTGTTCTTCGGTCAGCCCGATACCGGTGTCTCTGACCGAAAATTGTAAGGTGACCTGATCGTCTTTGCGCTCGAGCAGCTCGGCGGACACCACAATTTCACCGCTATCAGTAAATTTGACCGCGTTGTTGGCCAGGTTGATCAGCACCTGGCCCAGCCTCAAGGGATCGCCCACCAGAAAACGGGGCACTTCCCGGCCGACATTGAACAGCACTTCGAGCGCTTCTTTTTCCTGGGCCTTGACCGTCACCAAATTGGCCAGGTTGTCCATGACATCTTCCAGATTAAAGTCAACGGTTTCGATGTCCAGTTTGCCGGCTTCAATCTTGGAGAAATCCAAAATGTCATTGATAATGCCTAACAACGCATTGGCCGAGGACTGGATTTTATTTAAATAATCCCTCTGTTTGAGCGATAGATCGGTTTTGAGGGCCAGGTGGGACATGCCGATGACCGCATTCATGGGCGTGCGGATCTCGTGGCTCATATTGGCCAAAAAATCGCTTTTGGCCCGGGTAGCATCTTCTGCCCTGGCTTTTTCCGTGTCGAGATCCTCCATCATATTGAGCATGGCCGATTGGGCCGCATCCAGCTCTTTGATGCGTTCCTGCAGATCGATCTCCATTTTTTTGCGTTCGGTGATGTCTTCGGTCGTATTGATGACCTCCGTTGGAGAGGTGCCGGGTTCGGTGGGGTTAAAGATGGATCGAACCGCAACGGTTTTTTCCCCGCTGACGGAGGTATATTCGGCTTCAAACACGGTTTGCTCACCGGCAAGCGCGCCAAGTACAGCAGCGCGCAAATCATCATCTTGGATCTCCTCCTTTAAATTCATTCCAATAATTTTTTCACGGATGGACCCCATGATTTCGGCATGTCTTTCGTTGCAGTCAAGAATGATACCGTCTTTGCCAATATAGGTAATCCCTATAGGGGAGCTGCGAAAAATGGTGCGCAACTGAAGCGCCTTTTCTTTTATAGCCTCCTCGGCCTGTTTCAGCTCGGAGATATCACGCACCATACCGCTAAAAATCCGCCGATCTTTCAACTGCACCTCGCTGACAGCAAGATAAATTGGAAAGGTACTACCGTCTTTGCGTCGCGCGATCATCTCGCGCACGGCCCCTAAGATTTTGGCCTTGCCGGTATACAGATAATTTTGAACATACCTGTCGTGCCGGCTGTGGTGAGGTTCCGGCATCAGCATGTTTACATTCTGGCCGATGACATCTGCGGCCTTGTAGCCGAATATTCGCTCGGCCGCCGGATTGAATTCTTCGATGATACGCTGTTCACTGATCGTAATGATGCCGTCAGCAGCGTGGTCCACGATGGCACGTGTTCTGGCCGCATTCTCTTTTTGTTGTTCTGCTATATGCTTGCGCTCGGTGATGTCCTCTTTTACGGCCACAAAATGGGTAATTTCGCCTTCATCATTAACGATCGGTGAGATCGAAGCGCTTTCCCAGAATTCCTCGCCACTTTTTTTACGGTTAATAAGTTCTCCTTGCCAGATGTTCCCGGATAGAATCGTATCCCAGAGCTCTTGGTAAAATGATTGGGGAAGATCCCCTGACTTCAATACGCTTGGATTTTTTCCGATGGCCTCATCTGCGGAATATCCGGTGACTTCGCTAAATGTTGGATTAACGTATTCAATGGTCCCGTCTTTAGCGGTAATGACCACCGACACCGGGCTCTGCGCTACCGCTTCGGATACTTTTTTTAATTCGGCGGTGGCTTCATGCACCCGTCTGGTGATTGTCTGGTTGCGCTGCATAAAAAATGCAATAAAGGCAGCTATGATGAGTGTGCCGACGATTCCCCCCAAAAAGGTCAGATTGGCCAGTCCCTCCTTGGGGCCCTTGCTGAATTGTTGGTCCATGTACCAGGTGATCGATAGGTCTGCGCCGGCGCTGACCGTGCGGGTGGTTACGGAGTGGGGTGCCCCCGGTACTGGTTTACCGATGACCTCGCGTTCAGCCCCGGGGCCACCTGGCTCTTTGAAGCGGCCCTGTATTTGCAACTGCAATCCATCCAGTTTATGGATATCGAACAATCCTTTGACGATGGCATCGTATTTGACCAGACCGATGACGACCAGCGGGCCGCGCGCGTCCTGGATGGCCAGCGCCGCCGGCGAATAGCGTGCATCGTCTTCCGCGCTAAAGGGCCGCCCCAGCATCACCTGGTCCGGATGGTCGAGCGCAACCTTGATATTTTCGAGAATCTCCGGTTGTCGGCTCAAGGGCGTGTCCGGCGACAGCGGGCCCAGGGGATCATTGGAAAATTTGATCGACCATTCTTCGCCGCCCACCTGCGGGCGCGCAATAGCCTTGGCATCAAGGAAAACGGCGGTGGCACGAGCTTCCAGGCCATCTGTGGCACCCAGAAACTCGGTTTCGGAAACCTCGCTGGAATTCTCAAACAGGATCGCCAGGCCGGATAAGGGGGCATAGCTTTCTTCCAGCCATCCCAGTAATGTTGCGGAAAGCCACTGGGCGACCCGGGTGGCCTGCGCTTCCCAGGCTTCCCGGGCGTCGGAGCGAAATGCCTCACTCAGGGCATAAGAGCCGGCAATACCCCCAACCACCAGCAGAATCAGTAACCCCCATGTTAATACAGTTCTCAT
>JAHEIW010000207.1:3185-5384 GCA_024639185.1 Deltaproteobacteria bacterium
TTTATACTGAATATAGGCCTAAACCCCCTCGGCGCCAAAGTCGTCGATGAATCCCAGGTGCGAATATTGTCACGGTCCACGACCGTCACCTTGGGCGCTACATGTCTATAATAGGTCTTTTTTTCGATGATGCGCACCATGACATCCACGGCGATGCGCGCCTGCAGCACCGTCAGATCACTGGGTGCTGCCGTGATGCCACCCCGGCGAATGCCACGATCCACCCCCGGACTGAAATAATATGAAAGAACTTTGATGCGATCTGCCAACCCGCGTTGTCGCAGGATTTTAACAGCCGCTTCAGCGGTAACCGCCGTGCCCACGATGCAATCCAGATTCGCGGCATGCTGGTTTAGGACCGCCTCGATTAGCTTTGTCTGGGCCGCGCTGCCGGTGTCGCCGTACTTAGAGGCCACGATTTCGATAGCACCATAGGCTATGGCCTTGCGGAAGCCGGCATCACCGGCCGCCACCCAGCCGGCACCTTTGGGCCCGGGGAACCAGGCCACCTTCATGGGCTTCCTCATATTCTTTTGCAAACGACGCAGGTAGGTGCCGGCCTGATGACCCATATCCCAGAAGGAAACCGCCGCCCGTGCGGCAATATCCGGCGAAGACAGACCGTTGATCAAATCCAGCACCGGAATCCCCATATCAGCGGCCTTTTTGACAAGGTCGTTGAGGCCATCCAGGGATATGGCGCCGATGATTATTCCGTCCGGTTTCTCTTTGAGACTGTCTTCGATCTGCTGTCGCTGTACCGCAAGCTGGTCGTAGCCGCCGGCTTCGTATATTGCCAAACGGATACCCAGACGGCGCGCCTCGTCGATCAATCCGAAGTTGACCCCCAACCAGTATGCATCTTTGAGATGCGGGATAAAGACGTGAATGCGCCATTTTTTCTGGGCCTTGTCCAGCGGTGTATACATTTTTTGGTCGCGCTGGCGCTCGTCATTAAACGGCGGGTTCCACACATCGACTTCCAGCGGATACCATGCCTTTTCAGCCAGCACCATTGATGGTGCCATCACGATGAAAAAAGCGAGGGTCCACAGCACCCGGCCGCGGTTTTTCAGCCGGTTATAAATTTGCGTATAAATCACATCCTGTAAGCGTTTCATTTTTGATGGCCCGTCAATGGATTTTATATTTTTCTGCATGTCCGGTTCCTTTAAGGTGTTCATTGATTTCTTTTTTGAGCTCGATCATCTTCTGTTCGCGGCCGATGGCCATGCGCCTGAATCTGGCCAATTCATCCAATCGTTCTTTCAGATCTCTTTCGGCTTTTTTGGGGCCGCTAAGATCCACCATCCAGGACAGAACGCCGGGGCGGTCTTCGTATTCGGTGCGGATGAATGTCGCCAGGGTATCGCAAATCTTGCCCCCCGGGCCATAGGTTTGCAGCTCGACATCGCGGACAATTCCCGATCTTTTAAGTTCCGCCAAAATTTGCTTGCGTTCTTCCGGGTTCACATAGGCCTCCTGCGCCGTCTGTCCGACCTTGCGGTTAAAAAGCTCGGTAAACCGTGGATTGGCAAAACGGACAATATTGTCGGTGGAAATGCCGACACCCGCCGGGCTGTTGTCCAGGATCTTCTGCAGTTGTTCACGCTCCGCCAGCAGGGCGGTTTCTATTTTCTTGCGTTCGGTGATATCCATGAAGCTGACAACGGCACCAACGGCCCGGCCTTCCTTTTTTATCGGCATACTGGTGTATTCCACATGAAAAGGCGTACCATCCTTTCGCCAGAGGACTTCATCGTCAATATGGTGATCGGTACCGGTTGAATACGTCAAAAACATGGGACATTTTTCTTTTGGATATGGGGTCCCATCTTCGTAGGAATGATGAATTTTCTCATGGACATACTGCCCGGTAAGTTCATCCGGTCCGTATCCCAGCATTCGATTCGCCGCCGGATTAATAAAAACCACTTTGCCCTCCAGGTCGACGCCAAAGATTCCCTCCCCCGCAGAATCCAGCAGCAGCCTGGAGCGATCCACCGCTTCTTCGAGTTGTTTTTGCTTTTCCTGTAATTCGACTGTGCGCTCATCAACCTTTGCTTCCAGGTTTTCATTGAGATGGCGCAGCTCGAGCTGGTTTTGATTGAGCGACCGAACCGTATCAACCAGCCGTTTTTGCATGGCCGCAAATGCGCGACTCAGGATGGCCAGCTCATCTTCACCCTCAATGAGCAG
>JAHEIW010000208.1 GCA_024639185.1 Deltaproteobacteria bacterium
CCAGACGGGTCATTTGCGAAGACCTGGGTATCTCTGAAAAAAGTTGCCCACAGCAAATTACAGATGAATCAACAGATGATGGGGAAATGTTTTTGGTATTTCGAATGGCGGGCAAAATCGTGCACAAAGAAATGTACCGTCGCTTTAATGGGGATTTTACGCCTATTGAATTTGCACTGCCGTTAACACCTGAGAGCGCCACATTTGAGGTTTATCAAAAGGGCGTCTCTGGAAATGGAAAACCCTGGTTTCGATTGAAATTACGTTCCACACCGTCAGTCAGGCCAGGCAAGGCTTAATCATGAATCCACGACAAAAATTTGGTATGGCAGTGATGGTTATTCTATTAATTATCAGCATCCTTTTTTCCGCGCTAAACATGTCCTACTACTCGACATCCGGCCATCATTTTGGAAAATTGGCTAATTTCGTTTTTGATGAAACATTGACGTCATGCTTTAGCCAAAAAGATCATGATCCAGATATCAGCTCCATTTATAAGAATATTGTCGTAACCAGCCATGCGCAGCAAATCGTTTTTATCTTTGCATCCATCCTCAATTATTTCATCATTGCAGTGTGTTTAATCTGGTTGAACCGGGTTCTTAAACGCCGCAAAACCTGACACCTCCTTGCCAGATATACGAAACAGCCCTTATTGATGTTTGATTCTGGGCACAAAATTGTCTATACTCGGGCAAGCTGCCTGATTTTAATTCCATCAAGGTGTCAAAAAAGGAGCGACCCATGAAAACACTTCCGGAGCTGGCTTCTCCCTGCGGCCTTTATTGCGGCGTCTGCGCCGTTTATATTGCCCATCGTGACAACAATCAAAAATTCAAGGAAAGGCTTCTGGCATTATACCAGGGAGGGGTTCCCGGCAAAGGCACGCTGCCCAACAGTGAAAATCTTTCAATCGAAGATATGCAATGCGAAGGATGCATGTCGGATAATCGTTTTATGCATTGCCAGCAATGTGAGATCAGGGATTGCGCACAGAAAAAAGGATATTCCGGTTGTCATGAGTGCAATGAATTTCCCTGTGAGCATATTGAAAATTTTCCGATGGTCGTCGGTAAAAAGGTGATTTTAAGGGCCGTCCCCTATCGGAAAAAAGTCGGCACTGAAAAATGGATCGACGATGAAAAAGCCCGCTATTTTTGCCCGGAGTGCGGCAACAAAGTATTTCGAGGTGTTGTCAGGTGCAATCAGTGTAGAAGTCTGCTGAATCTGGACTAAAATATTACCTGAATCTTGCCCGAAAATTAATACAATAAAATGATTTGTATCCATTATACCAAACAGGTATTTTGGCGTACTTCTTTAATTTGCTTAACATGTTGTCTTTATATAAAACCTTAACTTTGCATTAATTTTCGGGCAACATTCAGGTATGACATTGGAGGAAATCATGGCAGAAATCGTATTATCTGTTGCCGAAAATCAGTTCTCAGAGATTCCAAAAGATTTGTGGGCGCAGCATGTTCAGCTAAGAGCAAAGGAAATACCAAAAGTTCTCGATTTTATGACCGAAGACCATCATCTGGTCCGCTATTTTGTGGTCAGGGAGCTGCCCCGCATCGCAAAACCTATCCCTCCGGATTTCATCGCTGAAAAATTAAAGTTGTCCTTTTCAAAAACAACCGAAATCCTCAATGATCTGGAGAAACACCTTTTTTTCCTGGTTCGAAATGACAAAGGTGAGGTCCTGTGGTCCTATCCGGTAACAGTAGACAAAACACCGCATCAATTAACGTTTAGCAGCGGTGAAAACATAAACGCCGCCTGAGCGGTCGATGCCATCGCCACGCCCTTCGTGCAAGGGCGCCTGAGAGAAGAGCCACTCACTGTCACGATAAATACGGTTTGCGCGCACTGTGATCAAGCGATTAAGATCGTGATAGATAGCGAAATGAACACCAAGGTCCACCAGGCAAATTGCACACCCCACATCATTTCTCCCCTGGTGGATTGGGAATCTTTTTCAGCTCCCAATATCATCCCCGACTTCTGACGGAAATCGGTATTCTTCTGGTCAGAAGAACACGCCAGAGCGCATCTTCTAACATCAGAACCGGTCAATGGATTGGTTTTAAACCTCGAGCAGGCTGTTTATTCAATACCGCTCATCCAGGCCGCCCTGTTTGCCTTCAGCTAACGTGCAGGACCGGCTAAACCGCGACAAAGCATCATAGCCGCCAAAGCGGTCATATAAAATAGGTCAAAATGGAAGAGCAAAACGAATACATCACAGCGTTAATCGAATTGCATCGCGGTCTGAAGCGCCAGGGGCCGGGAGACCCATCATTCTCAAAGCATATGCTATCCCAGCTGCCTGAATTGCCGCATAATCCCCGCATCGTCGATCTGGGGTGCGGTGCGGGCGCCGGGGCATTGATTCTGGCCGAAAGGTTTGACACAACCATCACCGCAGTCGATTTTGCACGTCCGTTTCTGGCTGACTTAGAAGGCCATGCCCGAGCGCAGGGCCTTGATCATCTGATCAAAACCGTCGAGACCGATATGGGAAATCTCGACTGGCCGCCGGCCAGCATCGACCTGCTGTGGTCGGAAGGCGCAGCCTATAACCTCACTTTTGAGGGGGCCTTAAAAATCTGGCGGCCCCTTATGGCGCCCAACGGCATAGCGGTTATTTCAGAGATAACCTGGTTCACCACCGACATACCGGTGCCCGTCCTGGAATTCTGGCAGGAGGCCTACCCGCAAATTGCCTCTGAGAGTGAAAATACGGCGCTTACGCGGGACGCCGGGTTCGATATGCTGGGTGTCCATCGTCTGCCCGCTCAGGCATGGTGGACCTATTACTACGAGCCGCTTAGAGAGCGCATGGATGCCCTGCGGGAATCGGCCGATCCGATCATGCAGGCGGTCATCGAAGAAACTGAAGCCGAAATGGCGTTTTTCGACAAATACGCAGATTGCTACGGTTACGCATTTTATTTACTGCAAGCTGTTTGATATAGCCGCTCCTAACCCGTTGTATCAGCCGATCAGCCAATTGCGTTAGCCGAATCATTGAGCCTCGGCATTATGCATAACAACAGATAATGGAAAAAATGCACGCTAATTGAGGTGATTGGCTGTTATGAGCGGGATGATGGTGCTCTTTTTCCAGAATTCTTTTTTAATCAGCGTTAAGACGAAGCAAAGGGGCACCTGGTCAAACAAACATAAGCATTTGCTCGCATGGGTATGACCATGATAATGAGGATATGGATCTGTTCAATGCTGAAACCGATCGCCCGCAGGTGAAACAAGGTTCGGATAAAAAATCAATTTTTATAGAAAGGATTACAACAGATGCCCGTTCGATATAGATACCCCCGGGTAAACCCGGGTGTATCTATGGTAAACAGTTGTTTCGAAATACCGGACGAGTGAGAAATTGTTCCCAGGGCGCCTGTGTCGTAGGAACCGGCAGCTGTACATGACGGGGACACAATGCATGTCACTTAGCCAGATGCGATATGAGTAAAAATTCATCAGGAATGTATAATGCGAAGCATCATATTTTGGGGATTGTTTCCCTTAATACTACCACAGGCAATTTACGTCAGAAAAACCGCGCCTCGCTTTTCGGGAGCTGCCGGCCCCCGGCGGGGTACCGCCGGCACCGGCAAAAATCATAACCTCATCGCCATCGGCGATTCCATAATCGCCGGGGTCGGGGCCTCAACCTTTGCAAAAGCCCTGGTGGGCCAGACGGCCCAAAAACTGTCACTGTTGTTGGATTGCAAAATCACCTGGGAGGCAATCGCAAGTATCGGCGCCGTGTCACATCAGGTCATCGAGCGGCTGGTGCCCCAATTACCGGAGAAACAGCCCGATTTCATGGTGGTGTCGGTTGGCGTAAACGATGTCACCGCGCTTTCAAGCGTTGCCAAATGGCGGCAAAACCTGGCAAGACTCCTGCAAGCGCTTGGCGCTTATGCGCCTGCCGCCATCATTGCGGTTGCCGGAATCCCGCCACTCCGGGGCTTTCCAATTTTGCCCCAGCCCATGCGGGCGCTGTTTGGCATCCGCGGAGTAACCTTTGACCGCGTTGCGCGCGTTGAAATCTCGCGCCATGAAAACGCAATTCATGTGCCCCTTGATTTTGAACCCGAAGCGCACATGTTTTCCGCGGACGGCTTTCACCCCTCCGAGGAAAGCTATCCGGAATTTGGCGAAATAGTGGCAACCGGGATTGCCGAAAAATTTAATGCCATCACTCTCTCATAAGAAAACCTATTAGCATCACAGGAGATATGATGAGCTCAATGGTCAGCCGGCCGCCGGCCGCGGATTCTGCACGGACGTTAAAACATTTTGAAAGTCTGCTTGAATTTGAAACCGATTGCTGGGATGTGCATCATGCCATCGTCAACAAGCGCAAAGATTTTGTGCTGCTTGATGTTCGCGGAGAAGAACTTTACAAAAAAGAGCATATCGAAGGTGCCGTCAGCCTGCCGCATGCCCGCATCAATGCAGAAACACTCAAAGACTATCCAGCGGATACGCTGTTTGTGGTCTATTGTGCCGGCCCGCATTGCAATGCCACCGAGAAGGCTGCCATCCGGCTGGCCACCCTGGGTCGACCGGTCAAAAAGATGATCGGAGGGGTCACCGGCTGGCTGGATGAGGGCTTTAAGCTGGTGCCGGATTGATCACACGAAAAGGTTGATTGTCAGGTTACTGCCAAAAACCTCGATCACCCGACAGGCAGAAAGGAAAGGTTTTAGCATTTCTGTCATTTTAGCCATATTCTCAGTAACACTGATTGCCCTCTCCCTGTACGGCGTCATTGTGCCGCTGAAACTCGCCGCGCTCGTGCAGCGCTTCCTTAATAAGTTTGAGGTGGGCGGCGCCGCTGTTATTCGGATTTTTCTGGCGATTGTGCTCTGGTTGTGCGCCCCTGTTTCCCACACCCCGGTTGCCTTCAGGGTTCTGGCGGTCATCATGCTGGCCACAGCCATCGTTCTGCTTATTATCGGTCGGGCGCGTTTGCAAAAACTGATCGATTGGGTAACCACCTGGCCGCCAATTGCCATCCGGCTTCAATGTCTGGCGGGGGTCGCATTTGGTGCATTTTTATTGTGGTCGGTATCGCCGGCTCTGGGCGCGGTTTGACCCGGCGCTAACAAAATCCTGGCACGTATCAGATGCTTCAACCGACTGATGCAAAGGTCGAGATAATAATCTAAGGAGTGCTTTATGAAGGTCATTACAGTTTTTGGAGGTCCGCGCAAGAAAGGAAACACCGCCACCGTTCTGGGTTGGGTGGAGGAGGCGTTAACGTCCCTGGGGCACCAGGTCGAACGAATCAATCTAGCTTCAAAAAAGATCAATGGATGTATCAGCTGTTACA
>JAHEIW010000209.1 GCA_024639185.1 Deltaproteobacteria bacterium
GCCGGTTTTCAGAGTTGCTGAATATGGAAAGGTCGTCATGCCCCGACACCGTAAAATATGGTTTACGCTCATCAGCTTTGCTACAGTTTTTTTATGTGTGTTGATCATTCTTCTGATCGTTACGCCCCGGTTGATAAACCTGGAAACCGTTAAAGAAGAAGTCAAACGCCTGTATGCAGAGGACCTGGGGGGCCAAATTGAATACCAGCGAATTGATATGTCGTTTTTCCCCCGCCCGCATGTCGTTATATCCGAGGTCAGTTACACCATGCACGACAATATCGAGGGCACGGTGGATACGCTTAAAATCTATCCGAAAATCCTGCCGCTTTTCACCGGTGATCTTGAAATTAGTAGTGTCCATTCGGCATCGCCGGAAGTTACGATAAAAATTCCGGAAACTGTTAAAGCAGAAGAACCTGCCGGCGAACCTTTTTTGCCGGAGACCCCTGGCAACTGGTTGAAATCGGTCATTGAATTGGTACCGGCTTTTAAGATTCCGAGCATAGCGATAAACGTTCGCAACGGCCGGCTTAATTTTTACAGCGGACAGCGCCGTTTTTTGAGACTTCAGGGTGTGACCATACAGATAAGACCTAAAGGTCTTACCACTCAATTTGCCCTCCAGTGCCAATCGAATTTCTGGGAGAACATGACCTTCAAAGGCCGGTTCACCGAACTCGGCTTTAAACTGGACAGTCAGATAAAATTATCACAATTCCGGCCGCATGCAGTGATGGAATACCTGGTACCCGACGCCAGCCTGAAGATGACAAATGCCCGGGCAAACCTGACAATGAACCTTAGTACAGATGGTCCGGATAACATTCAGGCGGATGTTGAAGCCGCAATACCGTATATGTATTGGCGGCGCGCAAATAAAGAGCTGAAAATAAATGATACGCGCCTGCAGGCAAATATGCACTTTGATGGCAACGGCCTGTCGTTGAATCTTTCTCAGCTTGCATTGACCGATCCAGCCATCAGCCTGGCAGGCAGGTTGAACATCGATCCCCTGCAGCCCGCCATTCAAATGGAGCTGGAAGGCCGGCAGATCAGGGTGGCAACAGCTCAAAAAATTGCGCTGGCGCTGACTGAGAACTCAAAGACGGTATCCGGTATATTTGACATTCTTCGGGATGGTAATTTAGATCGGATCTCGCTAAAAACCCGGGCACCGGATTGGGCACAACTGATTGACGCAAAACAAATCGTGATTCAGGGAAAGCTGGTGGGCGGCAAAATCTCTGTCCCGGTGGGCTCACTCGAACTGGAAAATGTGCAGGGTGACGCAATGGTTGCAAACGGTATTTTAACCGGTGAAAATGCCGAAGCGCAAATGGGCAATTCGTTTGCAAAAAATGGAAGACTGTCCATCCCGCTGACAGGGGACACTGCTCCGTTCCGTGTTGAAACGCTCATCCAGGCTGATCTGGCCCAGCTGCCCTCTGTTTTGACTCACCTGGTCAATGACAAACAATTCCAGAAGGAACTAAAGCTTTTTAAAAAGTTTGAAGGCACTGCCCTGGGCATGCTGATTATCGGTGAGGATCTGCAGGACGTTAATGTCAAGGTCATGGCTTCTGATTTTTCGGTGAATGCCGTTTATCAGCGAATTCCTTATCCGGTCACCGTTCAAGGCGGCAGTTTCGTCTTGGACGGCGACCAGATTGCATTGACAAACAGCGATGCGCGCATTGGAAAATCAAGCCTATCAAGGCTGTCGACCCGCTTTGGGTGGGAAAAATCCTCACCATTGGAAGTATCTTTGGCATCCGGTCATATCGATCTGGCCCAAATGCAGGCATGGCTGGTGCAATATCAGGCACTCGAAGCTCGCCTGCGGCAGATTGAGACCATTGACGGCGGCGTCTCTTTGCAAAATGTCAACCTTGCAGGGCCGCTTTTTAATCCCGCCCGTTGGCAGGTGAAATCCAGCGGTGCGATCCAAAATGTCACCCTGAGTTCACCGCAGCTGCCGGGTCGTTTGACGATTGCTCAGGGCCGATTTAGCTGTGACCGAAACCAGTTGAAGGTCAGCAAGATGAACACCCGCATAGGGCAGTCATTATTTGCAGGCCTGTCTGCCACAATTAAATGGGGCAAGGCGTCTGCTGTGACAGCCAGCACCGGTGAAAGCGTGATCAATCTGGATGAAGTCTATGGTTGGCTTAAATCCCACAATCGCTACAGGCAATATGTCAAAGAGGTGCCCGTCTTAAAGGGCAGCATGGCATTTACGAATTTAAAATTTGAAGGCCCGATCGGCTCAAAATCGAAGCAAAAAATGAGTCTAAGCGGCGCTATTAAAAAATGGCATATCCACTCGGCAACGTTTCCGACCGACATAGAACTCAGCGGCGGGGACCTGTTGTGGCACCGCACGCGCATCGATCTGCAGAAAACAGATGCCCGATTCGGCATATCAACAATGAACAGACTAAACCTGGGTAGACAGTGGGGTAAAATACCATTATTTGAGCTCAATGCCGAATCGGCAAGCATTCAAATCGGCGAGCTCTATCCCTGGCTGATATCCTTTGAAACGCTCGCTAAAATGTTTAAGGGCTACAAAGCCACCCAGGGTAAATTGAACCTCACTGATTTGACGTTTAAAGGTCCGGTTGGTGCTTCAAAGGCCTGGCAATTTGGCCTCGCCGGCGACATAACGGCAATGGATCTGGTATCAGATTCATTCAAAGAACCCCTTCTCATTAAAACAGCCCATTTTGTTGCCAGGGATACGCCCGCGGCTGCAGGGGTAAACGGTCGGGTCGATATAAGCGATGTGCACATCGCATGGGAAGATAGCCGGATAAATATTCAGGGCGGTACGACTTTTTCTGAAGATGCATTAACGCTTGAAATGAAACTGACAGCCGATCGTTTAAACAGGGCGCAGATCGACCAGATCACCCGCACCGAAAAGGCGACCGCAGGCGAAGAGAAGCTGAAGCTGCAAGGGGGATTAATTGTCGAGCTGGAAAATTTTTCCTATGATTCTTTTACCTGGCACCCGGTTCACGCTGATATCACCTTTAACAAAGATGATACCCGAATCGTCGTCCGCAAGGCTGAACTTTGCGGCATCCAGTTTCCCGGCATCCTCAAGATTTCAGGCGATACATTGGAGCTTTATTTTAATCCGGCGGCCAAGGATTTGGACCTGGACAGCGGCCTGACCTGCCTGTTCGACAAACAGCATTTGATGGCGGGCCGCTTTAATCTCGATGGCGAGCTTTTAGCCAAGGCCAGACCCAGCGCATTTCCCAAATCGCTGACCGGAAACCTGACCTTCAACTCCAATGACGGCCGCATATATCGTTTTGGCTTGCTGGCAAAAATATTTGCATTGCTCAATGTCACCGAAATCTACCGCGGCGAAGTTCCGGATCTGAAAGGCAAGGGCTTTGCGTACAATTCGATGACGGCCAACGGTGTATTTGAAGACGGCAAGCTGATCATCAAAGAAACCTCCATCGACAGCCCCTCCATGGGTATTGCCATTGAAGGAGCCATTGATTTAATCAAGAAGAAGGTAAATCTTGTCGTATTGGTGGCCCCGTTTAAAACCGTCGACCGCATCGTCAAAATCATCCCGCTGGTCGGCAACATCCTGGGCGGCAATCTGATATCGATTCCCTTCAGAGCCATCGGCGACCTGGGTGATCCGGATGTCATCCCGCTATCACCGACGGCAGTGGGATCCGGGTTGCTCGGCATTCTGGAAAGAACCCTCAAGCTGCCGATAACCATCATCCAACCGGTCCTGCCCGGCTCAAAAAACAAGCCGGCCACAGAAGAAAAGAAGTCGCCCCATTCATCACCCTGAGACCAACGTTGACCCTCCTTGACTTTTTTGGCAACCGTACTCATGTTTTCCCTGAACAATAATGAATTTGAATGAATTCAATCATAAGGAGACCGATCATGGCATATACCTGTAAAAATTGCGGTGCGGTTGCCAAAGCACCCGGGCATCTTTGCAACCCGTGCGGTGATAAGGCCAAATGCAGTTTCTGTGGTGCGACCGAATCAGACCACACCCATCAGTGCAAAGACAAACTGGCCGCCATGAAATTTGTATGTGGCGGCTGCGGGCGTGTGGCAATGGAACAGGAACATCTTTGTAAGCCGACACCCATTGCATAGATCCCTGAATAATCAGAGGGCGGCTGTAACTGGCCGTCCTTTTTTTGTTGAAAAATTGACGAATCTGACCCATAAATAAGCCCATCAAGGCAATGGTGAAAGATACATGAATGAAAAGATTCTTACATTTGAACAGGGCCCCATCCGACCGCCAAATGAAGCCCGCAGCCTGCTGCTGCGTTTGACGCGCAACTGCCCCTGGAACCAGTGCCTGTTCTGCCCGGTCTACAAGCGCGACAAATTTTCCCTTCGCACCGTCGATGAAATCAAACAGGATATTCTGGCGGCCAAGCAAATGGCCGATGAGATCAAAGCGCTTTCGGCTGAAGGGGGACACAACGGCGTGGTCAATGATGCGGTGATCAGCACCATCTTCAATCAGCCCACCTCCAGCCAGTACCGCAGTATTGCTGCCTGGTTGTACTACCAGACGGATGCCTGTTTTTTACAGGATGCCGATAACCTGATCATGAAAACAGCGGATCTGGTGGCGGTTCTGCAGTTTTTAAAACAACAGTTTCCGCAAATAAAACGGGTGACCACCTATTCCCGATCCAGAACTGTGATTCGTAAATCCGTGGAGGCATTGACACAAATCCGCAATGCCGGTCTGGATCGCGTTCATATCGGCCTGGAAAGCGGCTATGATCCGTTGCTGAAACTGATGAAAAAGGGTGTTACCGGGGCCCAGCATATTGAAGCCGGAAAACGGTTACTGGCAGCCGGAATGGAAGTGTCCGAATATGTTATGCCCGGCCTGGGCGGTCAGGAGATGTGGCGGGAGCATGCCATCGAAACCGCCAAAGTACTCAATGATATCAATCCCCATTTTATCAGGCTGCGCAGCCTGCGAGTGCCGGACCACGTTCCGCTGCGCAGCCGGCTGGAAGATGGCCGTTTTACAATGCAAACCGATGATATGCTGGCCGAAGAAATCCGGCTCTTCATCGAAACCCTCGATGGCATCACCAGCACGGTAACCAGTGACCATATCATGAATCTGCTCGAAGAGGTCAACGGCACGCTGCCCGATGATAAGGTAAAAATGTTGGCTGTCGTTCAAGCCTATCAGGGCCTTTCGGAAAACGACCGCCTGATTTATCGCGCCGGCCGACGGGGTGGGGCCTATCGCTCGATCGATGATTTAAAGCAAGATCCGGCGACCTACCAAAAAATTAAAAACCTGATTCAATCGGTGGC
>JAHEIW010000210.1 GCA_024639185.1 Deltaproteobacteria bacterium
TTCATACCACCGCCACCACGCCGGTCATCTCGCCTATCGTCTCGTCTTTCTCTTCGTCTACGTCCCATCATTTCACCTTCCTTTAGGTAGTTGGAGCAATTGCTTGCTCCTCGTTTCGTCTTACTCAACTTACCGTGGAGCGGCCAAGAAAATGCCTTGACCGCTTGGTTGCTGTTCAAATAGAGATGGCGACCTACTGCTCTTCGGCCAGCTACTCGACCGACACTAAAGGCAGATGCATTACGTAGAGTAGCGACAGAATGCCCTGCAAAGCTGCCTGGTCAACCACACGTCCAGTCAGAGTTGTTTGCGGCCGCTCCATGAGCCCAGCTTCGATGTCGATAGCCATAGTCTCGTAGTATTCAAACCAGAATTCATTCACCATGGCTGGATATTGATTGTGACATCAGTTCCTTCAAGCGGTTCGTTCAACTTTGATCCTGAGTACTCTGCTGCGCCGGAAAGCCGACAATGTCAAAGGTTGCGGATGCAACCGTAATCTTGTCTTCGTCAAACTGCTGCAGCAGTTCCCGGTATAGATTAGCTTTAACCTTGCGCCGTTCCTGAGCATCGACTACAAAGCGCAAGGTAATCTCGATCCAATTGTCAGTCATGACAAAGTAGATCGCCGGCTCAACTTTTGTTTGCTTGAGCGGGAAGCGATCGACTAGCTTTTCTAATTTCGCTTCGGCATCCTCTTGTAGATCGGCGGTGTACTTGTTCCCGTGCTCCAACATGATAGCAGCTGCCTTCTGCCAATCATCACTGTAGGTCACCGGAATCATGATTTCATCCCACAAGTAGCCCCAGTGCCGGGTATAGTTGAACACGGGATTGTCGAAGAGTACCTTGTTGGAAATGGTCACAATGCGCCCGGTGTATTGGTCAGCCTTCACCCATTGGCCAATTTCCATTATCGTCGTGCGCATGAATCCGATATCCATGACATCACCGGTGACATTGTTAATAGAGACGCGATCGCCTATGCCATAGATATTGCTGGAGATGATCACCAGGTAACCGCTAAATGAGCTGATGGCTGACTGCGATGCCAGAAGAATACCTGCAACTGCCAGACCAATAATGACCGCCAGATTTTGCTGTGGTCTCAGCCAAACCAGGATGATCATAATGATTACTGTGCCGAAGATAAGATTGCGCATCAATGCACGTAGGGAGTGCCTGTACGTTACATCCTGGACTTGCCTCTTGATTATGCGTTTTGATATTTGATAGATTAACCAACCGCCTAATGGGAAAAGTAGAGACAAGATTACGCTATGTAAAAAGACATAACCATCAGCGGCAAAGATTGAATTTATGAGTTCGAAGAATGAGGACATGATTCTATTCCCTGTAGTTGAAAACCATATTAATATGTTTCATGACTATTCAATGTTTGCAGCGTCACAATAGGACAACGGGGCCGCTAAACACCATAACCGCTAATCCCCAAAGTCGATCAATTTAATAGCCGCGGCGATGGCTACAATGCTTAAGGGCACAAACAGATCGGTCCACACATACCCATCCTCATTAAGCAAATTCTCCTTCAACAGGAACACAGATAGGGAAACAATAATGATGACCAGGATGGTCTTCTTCATCTGGTCTAGCGACTCAACATGGAGGGCTGGAGGCATTCTTATCGGACCGAAACGATCCTCTCGCTGTTCGGGAAAAGTAAGTAGATAAAAGAGGTTGTAAGCAAAATATAGCAATACAAAGCCCAGTAGGAAGCTGTCGAGTGAAGATAAGATAGTGGCCGTGGCTTCCGTTATTTCTTGACCGGGCACGGATGGATGACCAAAGCCGAAGAAGAGCAAGAAGGCCTCATACACCTCGTAGGCGCCAACTATAAATAGCAGCAAGGAACCGAGTAAAGAACCAATGACGGCCAGCAAGGCCATGAAATGGATTTTGAAGATCGTCCTAAGCATGAGTCTCAACTCCTTTGTAGACCAGTCATGACAAACCAGTTATCAGCGTCAATTTCTTTGGATCCGCCGCTAGATTCTTAACCACCAGCGACGCTAGTGCTCCGTAAAATATGTGTGTGAACTGTGAATGATCGGTCGGAGCACATAAAGCGTTGGCATTTTGCGCGTCAAAAAGACACACCTATTTAGCTGCCAAAGCACTAGGCTTCCAAGGTTAGTTCTTCATCGCCTTCGTGTTCCCGGTTGTAACGGAAGTTCAAGATGAGAATGAAGATGCTCACCAGCAGCACCCAAACGGGGAAAAGGAAGCGGGCCACTCGCAGCGATCCGGCGAACAATAGGAACGGCACGGCCACGAGGTAGGTGACGATGGTCAACCAGCGGGGCACCACCTTCGTCCTGGTCCAGAGCGAACCGATAGACAGCATATACACGGACGCCATACGCAGGAAATAGCTACCCATGATCTGATTAGCGAACACGGCCGCATAAACAATGATGTCAAAGTCAGTTGACGTGTCACTGAACAACTCGTAGGTGCCGAACATAGCGCCGAAAGCAGATGCCCAAACAAACATCATCACGACTAAAATAATGCCACTGCCAAGAAAGACAGTGGCAAAGAACTTGTCTTCCAACTCTCCTAGAAGATCACGCATCACTCCCGTAAACCACAGAAACGCGATCCCGGCAAAGGGTACTAATACCATAACCACGCCGACAACAGACGACTTGGCATTCAGCCATTCAGCATCAATTTCGGTTGGTTCGACCACGGCGCCGGTTCTTAGCAGGATCATGCTGGCGCCCATTAGAAGCGAGAAGAGGATCCCAGCCACCGCCGCCGAACGTGGGGATCTCGCTTCGCGTTGTACCAATCTCTCCATATCTTCTGCCGTTGTCATGCAACCTCTCCTCTTTCTTAGGACAGCCTACTTCTGAGAGGCAGGCTGTCCCGAACAAACCATTGGCCAGAAATCTTAGAATCGGTTGAGGGCCAGGTTTCTTTTAGCCAACCAATTCAATCTCCCCTGGTCGCCACTTCTTGTCGTACTCTTTTCGCTTCAGGGGTACGACTGCAAATCCTGCTACCGTTACTTTTCCACTAGATGCCTGTTTCGGCCGTTACCCGGCCGGATTCAATCGCCTCGACCAATGCCTGGTGGTCCTGTTCGGTCTGGTCAGCGTAGGCGGCGGCGAAATCGGCAATGGACTTGGCTAGTGTTTTGCCTTTGCCAATATAGCCGGAAATGGCTGCGGCATCACCGGTGCGGGCATGGGCGCGGGCCAGGCAGCTGGCACAGACTCGCAGGTAAGTCTCAAATCCAGCCTCATCCAGGCCGGTCACGTCCAGCGAGCCTTTCATATCCTTCAGTTGGCGCCAGTAATAATGGTGGCCCGTAATAGCTCCCCTGTGCCAACCCAGGAAGATGTCGCTGGTGGCCTGGGTCAAGCGCTGGCCTTGCACGACGCGCTGGGCTGCGCTTTCATAGCTGCTTTCTGCCGTGTAAGGTTCCAACACTGACGCGCCAGCCTCTTTCTGCTGCAAGATAATGGCATCGTCCTCTGCACCCCCTTCCAGGAGCAAGATCCAGCATCGGGTGCCAACGCTGCCAACGCCTCCGACCCTCAAAGCAAGATCGGCCATCCGAAAACGAGTTAGCAGCCGTCGCCTCTCTTCCGGCAAGCTCTCCAGATATTGGGCCCACGCCGCCTCGATCTGGGATCTCGTTGCCAGTTTCTCCTGCTCTTCGGTGAGCAACTCATCAAATGGCACCAGCAGTGGTGGTTCACTGATGAAGCGCCGCCGGCCATCAACCCAGTGAGTTAGTTTCTCTAACGTTTGCTCTTGTGTTTTCGTTTGGGCTTTTCCGACCATCTTTTGGACGCTCTTACGCGCTTTCTTGGATGAGCGTTCAAATGCTTCTACAACCAGCTCCGCATCTACATGAAAGTACCAGACGTCGAGCGTGCGAGCTTTGGCGAGATTGCCCATCGCTTCGGCATATCTCTCAGTGATAGCGACGGCTAACTTTTCGTTGGCTTTCTCACTGAAGCCGTTTTCACGGCCGGCGACCATAGCGCTGGCAGCCAGGCGTTTGAGATCCCATTCCCACGGTCCAGGGTGGGTTTCATCAAAATCGTTCAAGTCGAACACTAATCTACGTTCTGGCGTGGCGAAGACCCCAAAGTTGGACAAATGGGCATCGCCGCACAGCTGGACTTCCAGACCAGTGGCAGGAGTGTGGGACAGGTCGGCGGCCATGACGGTCGCCGAACCGCGCAAGAAGGCGAAGGGCGAAGCCACCATGCGACCGTACTTGATGGGTACCAGGTGCTGTAGACGGGAGGCGTCCTGTTCTTGCAGCAAGCTAATGGGATCCGGCCGATCTGGATCCGGCTCCCACGCGCCGTGGCTGCCATGCGGGATCTTCTCACGCAATGTTTTCCCATATTGCCGACGTTGTGATCGGGGTGCTATTTCTGGTGGTTTTTCACTATCTGCCATGATTTTCTCCTCTGACAATATCCGTGGCGGGCGGCTAATCAACTCCGTGTTTTTTGTCGTTATACGGCTACCGGATTTGGAAATGTCCAGCTTCCGTTCAGGATCTCTGGTCCCGGCTTGTACAGCCTCACGATGTAATTCCATCCCTCCATGATCGGCAGGTAGTTGTCCGCCTTTGGGTCACCGCCGAAGTGGATCGTGATGCTGCCATCCGCTGCCTTCTTGGCGGTGATGCCGTTGTAGGAATAGATGTCACGAGCGTTCTTTACGATCCAGCCCTTACTGTCGTACACGATCACTGACCAGAACCCATCCACCGGCACGTCTCCGACAGTGAGCGTGTAGGGAGTCTTGCCGTCGTTCTTCTCCGGATAAACATTGAGATAGACGGCGGCCTCCTTGGGCTGCCCACCCCATCCGAAAGCGGCACCCATCAGGTGGTGGATGGGATCGAGCTTGTCCTTCTCACCAAAATACGTGGAGGTGTCCGACATGGTTGCGGACAGCACGTTGATCGCTTCGCGCAACGTCTCGACACCCTGCTTATCCCAATTCGGCAGATCTTGCTTGCCGATGTCGGCCTGCTCGACTATGACCGCATCCTGCAGGGCGTGGGCGGCCTTCATATCGGCGGGGTCGTTGGGATCCGCAAAGGTTCGGATGCCAATCATGACATAGCGGGTTCCCATATTCTCCATCGTGAAGGTTCTTTTTGTAGGCCCGTAGATAGTGGGTGGGATAGAGTGATCCTGATTGATCAGCTGCAAGGACATGTACCGATCTCCCGGGTCCGGCATCGTGATGGTCAGCGGTGAGGTAAGGTCGAAAGTTCCGAACATGTAGATCGTGTCGCGATTTCCGCGAACGGTCACCTGGTTGTCGACGTCATAATGCTT
>JAHEIW010000014.1 GCA_024639185.1 Deltaproteobacteria bacterium
GCATCGAATATCATGCTTATCCGGATACCGGTGCGGTACCATTGGTGGCGGATATGTCGTCGCATATCATGTCGCGTCCGATCGAATGGGACAAGCTCGACCTGGCGTTTGCCGGCGCCCAGAAAAACCTCGGACCTGCCGGAATGGCACTGGTAATTGTTCACAAAGCACTTTTGGAAAAATGCCGCGACGACCTGCCTGCCTATTTGTCCTACACGACCCACGCTGCTAAAGATTCGCTCTACAACACACCACCGGTGTTTGCCATTTATATGATGAAACTTACCGTGGACTGGGTCAAAGAACAGGGTGGGCTGGCTGAAATGGAAAAACGCGCTCTGGCGCGTTCCGGGGCACTGTATGACACCATCGACCGATCGGAGGGCTGGTATCGCTGCCCGGTAGACACTGCTTCGCGTTCGCGTATGAATGTTTGTTTTCGTCTGCCGACCGAAGAATTGGAAGCAAAATTCATTGCTGAAGCTCTTGAGGCAAATTTCTCAGGCCTAAAAGGACATCGTTCGGTAGGCGGATGCCGGGCGTCGATGTATAATGCCATGCCGATTGAAGGCGCTGAGCGGCTGGCTGATTATATGCTGCAGTTTAAGCAGAAGAATGCTTAATTAAGGTTTCCAGTGTCGCGCCTTCGCCTAAGGATTTTCCGACTTCACATGGTCACGCTACGACGCGAAAAGACGGCCGGGCAAGCCGTGTTAAGGTGTCAGAAATCCTTCATCAGAAGTCAGATAACAGAAAAATTTATAAAAAATACAATACCTTGAAATAGCCCATTGTGGTGATTGTTGCGGCTGCTTTTTACAGTGATTTTTGAATTTGACAAAAATGATTGTTTTTTGCATAACAAATATGAAATAGGAGGGTTGTAAATTACCCCTGAATGAATGGCGCCGGAAGAATGGAACAGACTGGCCCAACGTATTCCAACAATAGCTAAATAACACCCTTCGGTGGAGGGCTTATGTTATAAATTAAACCCCGTTTCTCGCTTAAGAGGAGGGGTTTTTTATTGGGGGCAACATGAAAAACAATCGCTGCCAGGCCAATACCAGGAAAAAAGAACCCTGTAAGAATTATGCAACAAAAGGTTCTGATTTTTGTCATGTTCATACTGAACAGGATACTGTTTTTCCTCCCATACAACTTACAGCCCACATCTGTCCCTATTGCGAAGCTTCCCTTAGTGAAAATACACGCTCATGTGATTTTTGTAACGAATCTTTTTTACGATGTCCATATTGTGCCGAACCGCTGAGGCAAGATGCCAAATTTTGTGGTTTTTGCAAACTCGACCTCGCACGCGTGGTGCAACCCATCCCCACTGATATAAATACGTTCACACCGGTTTACACGAGTCGCCCTGCAGAAGGTGCAAGTCTTACATTTGGGATATTATTTATCGTGCCGTTAATACTATTTATCGGGGTTCTGTATTTTGTAGTGATGTATTTATATTCCCTTTAAAACAAGTCAATCTATGAGGATCGATACGATCTTATTCAATGGCAGGCAAAATTCTTTGGGAAAACCCCAGCCCCTCGACTATAATAGAACGATAGATCTCAAACACTTTTTCTTTGATGTCTGCTTTTGTGTCCGGAGGGGTCTGAGCGATCATGATACCGCTTGCGAGCAAACAGGCCTGAATGTCTCCGGATGGCATGAATGTGACACCGAGTTTTGCTGCTGATTGGATAGGGAAATTATTTTTCTTTATATGCTTTGCCAGTTTTTTTAGATCAATTTTGATTCTGCGGCCGGGAGTCAATACAAAGTTGCGGCGCCCGTCCCGGGCGCAGGTTTCTTCAAAAAAACGATCCGCTAATTCCTCCGGCGGGCCGGCCGCATTTTTTCCGCACACCCGGCAACTTTCCACAGATTGCATTTCCAGGATGTTAAACTCAAATTCTCTCAGATCAATGTACAAGATTTTATTAAATAATTTGGGTTCCTGTCCGATTAAAAGTCTGACCGCTTCAGAGACCTGCACCGAAGAAACCATGCCGATGACCGACGGATGCACGCCCACCACCCCGCAGACCGGCAGATCTTCGTCCTTAAGACCGGGCATGAAGCATTCCAGGCAAAACGTCTGTCCGGGCAATATCGTTGAAGCATTTCCAAAAGCCTCGATGGCGGCGCCAAAAACATAGGGGATTTTAAGCTGGTGGCAAATGCGATTCACCAGATAGCGGGGTTCGGGCCGATCCAGCCCATCGATTACCACATCCATCCCGCGGATGATCTCAACGGCATTAATTGAATTCAGGGACTCGGGGACTGCATCTATGTGCACATCGGGATTGAGCTGATTTAATTTTTGCTGAGCCATCTCGACTTTTGGCATTCCCACGCACCCGGCATCATAAATATGCTGGCGGTGAAGATCGGAACGGGAGACAATATCGCGGTCCACAATGCGCAGATTTCCAATGCCCATGCCCACCAGCTGGGTGGCAATCGGTGATCCCAGGCCGCCGACACCCATCAGGCAGACTCTGGCATTACGCAGTTTAAGCTGCCCGTCATAACCGATATCGGCCAGCACAATCTGGCGTGAATAGGTTTCCAATTCTTGGTCGGTCAGTTCCAGGGCCACTTTTTTACTTCCTTTTGCTATTTTTAATTCACAGCGCAAACGTTATTCCTTAACCCATGCAATGATTTATTTAATACTAATATATTGTATTTTCAAGACAATTCAGTATGCTGTCGATTTACAAGTTGACATGCGCCAGGGTTTCTGTCATTTTTTGAAAGTTTAAAAGTTCTGGCTTTTTTCCTCCATTAGCGCCGATGGAGCTTTGCCATGAGACACACCCAGCCTTCCATAGCCGTGCTCGCATTTGAAGATCTGAGTCCCCAAAAGGATCAGGAATATTTCTGTGATGGGATTGCTGAAGAAATCATCAATAACCTGACGCAGATGGAAGGTATAAAAGTCGCCTCGCGTACGTCCTCTTTTGCCTACAAGAGCAAACCTGAAGATATCCGCAATATCGGCAAACATCTGGATGTTCAAACCGTACTCGAGGGTAGCGTCCGAAAAGCTGATGATCGCCTGCGAATCACCACCCAGCTGATCGATGTTGCCGATGGTTACCACTTGTGGTCGGAACAATTCGACCGCAAGATGACCGATATATTTGATATTCAGGTGGAGATTGCCCGTAATATATCCCAGACCTTGAGAATCAAGCTGAGCGATAAAGAAAAGCACGCCATTAAACGGGTACCGACCGAAAACATAGACGCCTATGATTTTTATCTCCGCGGTCGACAGTTTTTTTACCGACACAAGCGCCAGTATATGCAACACGCTATTGAAATGTTTTCCCGCGCGATTGAACTGGACGCCGCCTATGTCCATGCGTATGCCGGCAAAGCCGATTGCCACTCTTATTCTTATTACTTTTTTGGCGGCTCACATGCTGATCTGGAGCAAGCCGCAAAAGACAGCGAAACGGCGCTGAAACTCGACCCAAAACTGGCAGAGGCGCATGCCGCCCGTGGCCTGGCGGTATCCCTCATCAGGGAATATGAGGAGGCCGAGCAGGCTTTTGAAAATGCGATCAAGTTAAACCCCAACCTGTTTGAGGCCTACTATTTTTATGCCAGCACCTGTTTTTTGCAGGGTAAGTTTGACAAGGCCATCGCGCTTTTTAAGGACGCCGAGCGGGTGAATCCGGAAGACTATCAGGCACCGGCTTATCTGGCTTTTCTTTACCAGATGACCGGTCAGACTGAAAAAATGGCGCCGGTGTTGCAGGAAGCCTTGCAGAAAATTGAAAAGCGCCTGGCGCTGAATCCGGATGATTCCCGAGCGCTATACCTGGGTGCCGGCGCCTGGGTTCGATTGGGCGATCAACCCAAGGCCATGGAATGGATTAAACGCCTGGCAGCCACCGAACGGGATGAACCCCACCTGCTGTATGGGGTTGCCTGTTTGTATTCAATGACCGGCAAAATTGAAGAGTCGATCTACTATCTGAACAAAGCCGTGGAAGCCGGTTTTGCCTACAGGCTATACCTGGAAAGGGACGGTGATTTTGATCCGATTCGATCTCATCCTGGATACAAAACGCTTATCGAAACGCTCAAAATGCGCGAAAAAGGCGCTTCTGCATAGCTTTTTTACATTTCTCCGCTTAAAACAAGTCGAAAATAAAGTAAAACTTTAGCTAAATAGTATTACTTATTTAAAATTATAAATAAAATTTATCCTATTTTCTAGAACCTATCTCAAAAATGCATCTAACGCCCGAGGGCTTTGTTAAAAACCGATTCGAAATACTCGAATATTAGGGCATGTATAATATAACCAAAGTCAAGCAAGGCGGATTATATGCTCATATCTTCCTTGATCAACTCTTTGACTTTTTCCATCTCTTTATCCCATCCAGAGTGAAAATCATCGATTGAACGGGATACTTCCACATCGGGTATAACGCCTCGATCCGGATTATCTCCCGGCAATGCATAGATAGCCACCGGGATGGACCCCTTCAACTTCGAATTTGGCAGCGTAAGGGTAACCGGGTCACTTCCAAAACATATTCTTCCAGATGTTTCCTGTCCGACAACCACTCCCATTTGATTGGCTTGAAATACGGCTGCAAATACGACCCCGGCTGAGAACGTGTTTTCAGAAATGAGCAGGAAGGTTTTGCCTGTGAATTTATTTAATTTCATGTGAGGTGAGCGCATCTGGTGATTTGTAACGTTTAAGTATTCACCGTTTTTCGCATGACCTAACTGATTTCCAGCTTTGGATGCATATATACTGTCTCGCATCATCTCACTGACTTTAAATTCAAATTTTTTTGCGATCGGATATGCTGAATCTGTCAAATAATCGAGCAGGTAAAAGCCCCAGTATCCGCTTCCGCCACGATTCTGCCGTAAATCGATCACCAGGTAAGGCGAACTATTGTGCTGCGCAAAAAATGAATCAATAAAGTTTTCATAATCCTGGGCCGTCCCATAACTGAAACCCGGTAAATCCAGAACGGGTATCTTGACATCATCGGCGGATATTGAATAGCGCCGATAGCGGCTATTGGGCTGTGTCTTTTGCTGGAAATACGCTTTAACTGTCATCTCATGGAGTTTTGCAGTCTGAACCTCAGAGTTCATCCGGTATGTCATTGTCCAGGGTGGATTGATATCCAGGTAGTTTGCCAGCAAAAGGGGAAATGATTCTTCAAACATCAGGTATTTTGCCTGATCCAAAGCGGTATTGTATAATGGGCAGCATTTTTCAAAAAGCGTTTTCACAGGGATGCCGTTTATGGCAAGGATCGAACAAAAATTCGGCACGGGTTCATAACCTAAATTGTCTAATACATAACCGTTTCCATCGATCATCTTTAGCTTGAGCGCAAAAACGTGCTCTTTGCCCGTTAGTTGATTGAAAGGGAAATTTATACGGGTGTGCCCATCCTGAATCAGTGCAGCCAATTCCTGCAGATAAAAAGCGCATTGCAGAACAGAGATGCGGGCATTTTCTAAAGTCTTTATCGTTTGCTTCAATTCCTGTGCCTGGCCGGCGAATTGTTCCCTCGTTATCAGGCGGTATGGATCGGCATGAACCTGATCGATGGTTTTCACATAGGCGTCAATATCCTCAGTTAGCTCTGTTTTCGATACATCTCGACAACTGATCAAGCTATGCGTGCCCAGGAAAAGTATCATGAAAATCAACCATTTTTTATAAACGGTTTTCTTTTTCATATCTATTCAATCTTATCGAAGTATATGCCCCTGAATCCAAGATAAACGATAAATTGCTTCACGTTTCCTTTTTTATCTTTAATCAAGTTTACCCGGAACTCCCCGATATTTTTTGAATCCCCGAAAAATTGGGTTTCGCTTTCCGGCATGAGTTCGACTTTGTCCCAAAAAGAAGTCCGCGTATAAAGCTTTTCTCCTTCTCTGAACACGGGTGCGACAATACCATGCGCTTTTGCTTCGTACTTTCCTGTCAACTGATCAAGAACTTCCGGCGGCAATTTGATCGCCTTTTTAGGCGAAACTGACGGTACGATCGAGGGGATGATGTATTTCAGCAAAAATCCTTCCGGCCCGGAATGGCCTTTTGAATTGAACACTCTGCTGGTAAAAACAGCAACCAGATCTAGTTGCGGTATCAAAAAAATCTTCTGGCCACCGTGTCCGGAGGCAAATATGACTTCAGTTGCATGGTTGTTGATCGGGGTTTTGCCGATCCACCATTGATATCCGTAACCGATTCCAAGTGCATCTATATGCCTTTTAGTAGATTCAGTAACCCATTTCCGGGATACAATCTGTCGGTCTTTCCATTTACCCTCTTTTAGCATCATATAGCCAATTTTGGCCATATCCCGTGGACGTAAATGCAGACCGCCGTCTGTTTGAATATTGCCATCCGAGAATTTATCCCAGTGATAATCCGAAATACCCAACGGGGTGAAAAGATATTGGCCTGCAAATTTATCGATGTAAAGGCCGGATGTGTTTCTCACAATTCCACCCAGCAGAATCGTCAGACCACTATTGTAATTGAACTTTTTGCCGGGGGTCTCGATCCGGTTTCGTCCGAGAACAAATCCGATGGGATCGCCGCTGGCATACATTTGATGCGTGGTGTGGCGCGAATCTCTGCGGGAGTATTTCGTGGCATCCCAATCCAGACCGGCAGCCATGGTGAGAATGTGTTGAAGGGTAATCGGATATTTTTGATCTATCCAGCGTGAGCCGGTGTATTCGGGAAAAAACGCATACGCCTGTGTCTCGACATCAGGTGTAAACTTCCGGTCTATGGCCATGCCGATTAAAATCGATGTGATACTTTTGCTAACCGAAGCCAGAAAATGCAATTTCTGCCTGTTGTAGCCATAAAAGTATTCCTCAAAGACCAGTTTCCCATCTTTAATTAACAGGATGCTGTGGATGTTTTTGTCATTTCCGCCGAGAATGTCGAGCATCATTTCTTCGATTTTGCTCGATGCAATATCCACTTTATTCAAAGAGGCTGTTTGCCAGCCATCATTGATTTTCTCAGGCTGCTGGTAGGTATATTGGCGCTCCGGCAGGCCATAGGAGTTGACGCGTGGTGACATGTGGGAGCAGGCTGCAGCCAATAATGTAAAAATGAGAAACAACGGCAAATACGTGCTCGGGTTACGAGGGCATCGAATCATTATATTTTCTGTGCCTCCAGAAAAAGCGCCTTGGATAACGCTGCAAAAAATTGCTGATAGGGTTCGGGATCGTCCACGGTTTGCAGATTAAATTGGGCGTTGCTGCGCACAATCATCTGGGCATCCCCTCGGGGTCGGATCGATACTGTCATACGCAAGGAATATCCCGAACGTTTTGTTCCTGAAACCGTGCCCAGATTCTGATCAGCGTCATTAATGACAAATCCGAGATCCTGCAGGGTGGCAATGATGGTCCGCAGCATGCGATTTCGATCTGTATAGTCAAATACCCGGCTTTGAATGCTTCGCAGCCTGACTTGAGAATCATTGGCCTCGAGGATATTTCTTTGCCTCCCAGCACAGGCCCAAAATGTAAAAATAAGGAAAAAGATTATGATCCTTGTAATCGCTTTCTTCAAAACAGATCCTCCTATATTTCGTGGCCTGCCAAAAAGACAGATTTTGAAAGTTTTGAGAAAAATTGCTGATAAATTTCAGGTTCATTGACACGCTCGTTTTTGATTAAATCCTTTTCAGTGTCCCAGACCAGATGCTGAAAGGTAATTCGGACAGCGATTCTATTCTGTTCCAGAGGCCTGGTCACCAATGACGCCACGACCTTTTGGCGGGTGGCATATTCATAATCGATAAAAAATAGCGAAGCAATAACTGAAAGGCCGATGTTATAAAATTCAGTGACATTTCGATCCTTGGAGCAAACGATCACCCCACATTTGACCTCACTTTCGTCGATCGTAAATCCCAGGTCTTGAAGAACGGCCGCCGATGCCTCCAGCAATTTGCTTTCATTGCTGGTTTCAAATACGCGCGTTTGTAACTGCCGATCCGCAAGGGATTCCGGTGTAAACATGAGCGCTTCTCTGGGAACACCTTTCTGACAGGCAAACAGCACTGCGCTCAACAGGCTGAAGATTATGAAGCTCACCACATGAGTTCTGAAGTTCATTGTATCTTTCCATCTAAAATCTGCTGGTGTGATAAAAAAAGTCTCTGACCCGGTTTTGCTCGTCATACTTGATAACCACCGTCAGCGTCCGTTGGGTCTTGGATTGCGCTCCTGACGATCTGCTGTAACTCCCGGACGGTGCACCCGCCCCAAAAAGGCTATCACTTACGCCGGCAACTAATAGTTTAAGGCCACCACCGGCAGCGTCTTTCGAATAGGTCACGTCGGTTGAAATTTTATCATAGACCCAGACTTCGCGGCTTTCCGAATCGGTGGTAACGATATTCGGTGATCCCAGCGCGATGGCAACATCAGCCGCAGCCATGCCTTTTCGTATTTCTTTTTGAACCGTACCAACGGTCATTTCCTTTTCTTTGGGTCCATGTGTCTGCCGGTAATGCTGATTGGCGCTCATACAGCCGATTAATGGGACCAGCATCATCAAAATTGACAAAATTTTTAAAACTTTCATTTGGGTCCTCCGTAAATTTTTAATTACGGCTTTCCAGTTTGCCCGAGCCGCTAATCTTGGTGGTGATGCGGGGATGACCGGTATAGATGACATCTCCGGAGCCGGAAATCCTGGCATCAAGGGTCTCGGTGGCATTTACTCTACATTCACCGGAGCCACTGACCTTCAGCGAAACATTCCGGGTGTGCAAATCAAAGGCATTGATCTTGCCTGATCCGCTGATGGACGCATCATATCGATGGGTCTGACCGGCAAGATTCATCGAGCCGGATCCCGAAATGGTCGTTGCCAGCCGGGTCACGTCCAGATCCAGTTCCATATCACCGGAGCCGCTGATTTTTGCGTGGAAATCTTCAGAGGCAAAGCGGCTTTTTCCGATCACGTCAGCGGAACCCGAAATGGCAATGCCTTGCAGGTGAACGACCGTAATATGATAATCCAGTTTAGAAGGCTTAAGGTTATAGTTTCCCTGAGAGATAATCAGCTCGCCAGCTTGTACCTTGGTTTCGATCAAGGGTATGATATTGTCATCGGTTTGAATTCTAATGGTATGGGATTGGCCCTGTGTTAATACAACTTGACCGACGCCTTTAAGCTTGATGGTTTCAAATTCAGGGAGCTGCCGTTCCTCTGTGGCAACATTGCCCGAGCCTTTTACAGTTTCTTTGCTGCACCCGTTTAGATCAACGACAATGCAGCCGGATGCCATCGTGGCCACTAAAATTAAAATGCTCACTAGATTTATGAACCGAATTCTCATTTCATCCCCCTTTTTTGAAAAGTTGTTTATTTGGGGTAACCCAATTTAGCCGGAGGTAGTGACCACAAAAGTTTATGGGCGGAATATCCTGATGCAGTCTAGATATGGAAGTAGCAAGGGGCATGCCAGGACGAACAGTGCTGCAAAAAGTTGTATAAGCGCTGCGGTTTTAATGATAAATAATTTTGTTAAGGTGAACGCAATGTCTGGTATGCGCGTAAATCACCGTCAGTCAATGAGCCAGGAGGGAAGGGCGGCTTATCATGTCGTAGGTGAAATCAGTGTGATCGGTTTTATTGGCGCCGTCAACGCTGACCGATTTTACGACTTACAAATGGGTGTACGCTTGCGATACATCAGCTGTACGCCAGCGGACATTTTTTAATTTTGAAACGGTCAATCACGACTTCGGTTTTAACGGTTTAGAATATCTTCGATTACGGGAATCAGATCCAAAAAGTTTACCTGCATTTCTTTGCCCGCATCTCTGGCTTCACCGTCTGCATAGGAAGGCCCCAATTGGTTATTGATGGTGATATTAGACTGTTCACAATATCGTCTAAGGGATGGTTTGGTCATATTTGCGATTAAAAATGCGCCATTTTCGGCACCCCATTTGAAATGGGGGCCGTCGCCGCCACTGTCACCCATAATAATGACTTTGCGGGATGGAAGATTAAAAGACTTCATGGCCGTTTCGGTGTTTTTGCTTTTATCCGTTGTCTCAAAAAGGTCGTAGACGTGCGGTGGATCCGTATCACTTTTCGGATACCGAATCATTGGGTGCGCTGAAATCGCCGAAACTTTTGGAAGCAGATTGTTTGCAAAAATCCTTTGAAAATAACCCATCGTGCCGGTGGTGTTTATCATGAAAAGGATGTTATGCGCCTGGCACCAGGCAATGAGCTCGGGGACACCTTTATACGTCGCAAATGATTCAGCCAGATAGGTGTCCATCTGTTTTTTGGTAGTGGGCACGGGTAGAAAATCCTGAATTTGACGGATAGCCTGACTCAAAGAAATGATGTTACCCGTGTACTGCTTAAAGATTGTTTTTAACCGGGTGGCAAATTGCGGATAGCAGAAAGAGATGAAATCAAACGGCCCACAGGGCGCCAGACACTCATTCCAATCTGATGCGATGAGGGCACTATATTTTTTATTGTGAGGCCTCATTTTAGAAAAGATATGTTTTATATGATGGTATTTATTTGCAACAGAGGTATTCCAGTGGATATGTGACTATAGGTTTCCTATTATGTCAAGAGATTCAATACTCAACTGCGCACAAAATTAAAAACAACAGCTCTATCATATTCATCAAAAGATCTGGGTCTTAAATGATTACCGGGCTTGCTGGTAATCAGGGTTAAATTGTTGCCATCAATTTCATAAATGCCCAGGAGCGTTATTTCATTCTGTATCTGAATGTGGGTATGATGGAATTTAAGATCTATTTTTTTGAGCAAGCAATTTTTATTTAGATTAAATTTGCCAACATACCACATGACTAAATCTTCACGGACCAGATAAAATTGATTGTCTACAATGGTTAAGGTCCAGTCAACTAGCGGTTTTCGAATATCACACCCCACCCAGGTACCTTCCAGGCCGGTATGATGGTCACAGCCAATTAGCAATATACCACCCAAACAAAGGAATAACATAAACAAAACAATTATAGATTTCATTGGTATTTTTCCTTTGAAACGGTTATTTGTTGAGGCCAACAATTTCTCCAACTGTTGGTTTAGGCGGCTTTGGCATAATAGGGTCGATAATACGCTGAAGGGCTAGCGATAATTTGTGTTCTCAGTTTCTGATTTAATTTTTTTAAATAGTCGGCTTTTTTACCACCAAAATGGTCGGCCAGATCTTTGGCCAGGCTCACATTCAATCGGGCTTTTTCTCTAAGAGACATTTTACTTGTCCATATGGTTTTATCGTTATGCATGTAGTTATTATGGGTAAGCAAAGATAAAAAGAATTCACGACACGCTGCAGGCAAATAGAGCAAAGTGTGTGCCAATGAACAAATGTCTAAATTGCAAAATGTCTAAAATGCCTAAAATTAAACTAAAAAATAATCTGACAGTGCGCTTAAATGGCTATTCTGTTTTTAAAGAATTGTATTTATACGAATACAGTGCACGCTGGTGGAACAGATTGTGTTCGATAGCGGACACGTCCAAACGTGAGCAGATTTTTCAAATATACATCAATTTGAAGACAAGAAAATGGAGTTTCTGACATACAAACAAATGCGCACCTGTGGTGCGGATTGATTTTTTGACATTAACGGCGATATGTATGATGTTATCTTGAAAATTAATCTGAGGAAGGCCATCAGTTTTGAAAAACAGTGATGATTACCAAAATATTGCGGACAAATATTTCGATTACCTGGCCCGGCGTTTTCCGGTGATGTGCGCCAGCGATGAATTTGACTTTCTGCCCAGATCGCAAAATGCGGCTAACCATTTCGACAAACTGGATCGATTTAATTCCGATTCGATTGAAGAAACCATTGAGCAACTAAAAAGGTTCAAACAAGAATTTAAGACAGTCAAAAATGAAACGGATGATCTCGAGCAGTTCATCGATCTCGAGTTGCTGCAGGCCAATGCAAGCGGAATTTTAATCGAGATGGATATCAAACGTTCCTGGCAATACAATCCCCTGTTGTACCTGAAAATTGGTTTTATCGGTTTGGACCATGCCCTGAACAAACCGGCCGCGAGTTCGCAGGAAGTCGCAGATCGAACAATGGCAAGACTTTCTTTTATACCGGATTTGCTGCAACAGGGTATCGATAATATTCGATCTGTGCCTGAGACTTATTACCAGGCGTCATTGCGAATGGCGCAGGACTGCAGGCTATACCTGGGCGAGGTCGCAAAGGCGATTTCAAAGAAATTTCGCGATTATCAAGATAAGGCTTCTAAAACGGTCCGTAATGCCGATGCTTCTATTGAAAAATTTCTTCAATTTTTAACATCTAAAACGCCTGTGCCAGATCGACAATTCGCAGTTGCTACTTTAGAGACCTCACTCAGAGACCATTTCTTATCTGTTCATACGCCCGATGAGATATTTGCCATCGCTGTTGAAGAATGGCACACGATTTTAGAACAGCTGCATAACCTGCAATCCCAATTAGATATCAACAAGACATGGGAACAGCTCTATCACGGCTTTACGCCCGATCCAGTCCCCGAATCGGGGATCGTCGCCCTTTATAAAGACGAGATCTATCGCTTGCAGACATTTTTTAGTCAAAACGGTTTTAGTGAAGAACTGCTATCTGCACCTGTCAAAATTGAATACACACCCACCTATCTTCAATCCGTGCGGAGCTCAGCCTCATTTGCCGCTGCCTTTAGCCGTGATCCAAGGGAAGAGAGCTATTTTTTTATTTCGACCCAGTTTCCACAACATAACAGCCAAGAAACCGACCAGCATCTGCAAAGGCGTTTGAATCGTGAGTACAAAATGCTGACGGCGCATGAAACCATCCCCGGTCACCATTTTCTGGATTCGTTCCGCCGCAAGCTTAGCAATCCCATTCGCCGGCAGATCGAGTCACCTCTATTTTATGAAGGCTGGGCCTCTTACGCGGAATCCATGCTGATCGAATACGGCTATTTAAATAATCCTCTGGAATTGCTTGTCAGTCATAAACGGGAATTGTGGCGGTCGGCGCGCTGTCAAATCGATGTGGGGTTCACCATTGGAAAACTTACGGACGATTCAGCTTTAGAGTTGTTAACCCAATGCGGATTTGATCCAGCCGAAGCATCCAGGCAACTGGACCGCTTTCACCTCAATCCCGGATATCAATTGTGTTATGGCTACGGCAGTCACCAGTTCAAGCAGTTGCAGAAAAAATACAGTCATCTTTCAGACAGCAAGGATTACTACGAATTTCTTTTAGCCGGTGGAGAATTGCCGTTTCATCTGATCGAGAAACGATTTGAAAACCGCCATCTGAAATAAATATTTGCTGATCGTCCAGTTTATGCCAGTGTTTGCGTCGCAGCGGAGGCGGTGAATAGCTGAACGCTTTCATCTTTGAATAAAACCCAGATGGTGTAAATGCCAAGAGCCGTTCCGATGGGGATTTCGATTAAATTTATAAACCCCAGGATCAGCACCAGGATTCTGGACCAGGGGCGATGTTTTAGCAGATAGATGCCACCGATCAAACCCGGAGCGGAAAGCAGCACAAAAAACAGCGCAACAGCCGGCCCGACAACAGCCGTGATGGCCATTGCTTGCGAATCTCCGGAAATGAGCCCGCCGCCGACCACTGCCGTAAAGATAATAATGGCCAGTAAAAGCCCCAGGGTACTGAAAGCAATGTATAAAATCCCCAATACGGTCACATGTTTTTCCATATGATCCTCCTTTAATGCGTTTTCCTTTATAGGCATTGTTGACATCCCCTTTGATCATTCCTGCCGGCCTCGCATTTTGACGGTCTGGCCACCTTCCTTATTCATATCTGAGCGCATCCACCGGATTGGCCCGCGCGGCCTTACTGGCCTGATAGCCGACAGTCAGTATCGCAATTGCCAGTGCGATTAATCCTGCCAGAACAAAGACGCTTAAGCCGATGTCAATTCGATAGGCATAGTTTTGCAGCCATCGATTCATTGCATAATAGGCCAGCGGCCATGCAATGACGTTGGCGAGCAAAATCAGTTTTGTGAATTCTTTAAACAGGAGCAAAATAATATTAGATACGGATGCCCCCAGTGCCTTGCGAATGCCGATTTCCTTGGTGCGTTTCTCAACAGTAAAAGACGTCAGGCCGAACAAGCCCAGACAGGCAATCAATATCGCCAGAACCGAAAAATTGGACAATATGACACCCAGCTTTTCATCATCGTGGTATTGTTGGTCAAAAGCTTCATCAAGAAAAAAATAATCGAAAGTTTGGGCTGCTGTGATTTCCACCCATTTTTTTCTTAAGAAATGTAACGTTTTCGATATGTCATCCGGCCTTATTTTTATCGATACATAGTCAAGATTCGCAGGATTATAGTCAATGTAGAGCGGCATTATGTTGTGATGCAGGGATCTTAGATGAAAATTTGCCACAACGCCGATGACCGTTTTGTTTGTCTCGTTTAGTAAGTTACGTATGGTTTTACCAATCGGGTCTTTCCATCCAAATCGCCCTGCAGCTTCTTCATTAATGAGAATAGACTCAGCTTGGTCTTCGATGATGTCATTTGAAAAATTGCGTCCATCCACAATTTTAATGCCCATCATTGGAATATAATCCGGGTCTATGCTTACGCTGGCCATTACCTGGGTCTGGTCCAGGCGATATCCTTGGGGAACAAAAGCATGCCAGCCGGAAAATCTCCCCGGGACATGAGATGAAAAGGTCACATCAATAACACCGGAATGAGATGACAATTTTGTCTTAATCGTCGGAATTGATTTTTCAAAAGAATCGCCGACCATACGAAGGACGACAATCTGTTTTTTATTGAAACCAAGCCTTTCGTTTTTCATATAATGTATCTGAGCAAAAATAATGGCAGAGACGATGATCAAGCCGATGGAAATGGTAAATTGACCGACGACCAGTGAGTTCCGAAAGAGAGAACCGGTGGGACTGGTCTTTAAACGACCGCTTAAGACCTGCATGGTTTGAAAGGCCGAGAGATAAAGAGCGGGGTAAAGGCCGGCCATAAAAGCAACAAGTAATACCAATCCCAGGTATACCCCAATATGCCAGGCTTTAAAAAAAGTAGTGAAACTTAAATCTATTCCCGTAAACCAATGAAAAAATGGCAAGGCGATTTCTGTCAAACACAACGAGGCGAAAAAGGAGACGCCGCTCAAAAGCAGGGCTTCACAGAAAAATTGATGGATCAAATTGCTGCGTTGCGCACCTTGTGCTTTTCTAACGCCGACCTCCTTCGCCCTGCTCACTGAACGCCCTGTAGAAAGATTCATAAAATTGATGCAGGCAATACAGAGCACAAAAATGGCGATCATACTAAACACGAAAATATAAACGATGTCGCCGTTATCCGTGTCAATCTCCAGTTTTGATTTTAAATGAATTTGAGTCAGAGGTTGGAGGAAATATTCAACTTTTCCGCCAATGGCTTTCAGCGTCTTGCCCATGTGTTTTTCAATGAACGCCGGGAATTTATTTTCGAGATTTCTGTAATCATAGGCCTCTCGGAGAAGCAGATAAGTGAAGTTGTCATGATCCAGCCAGTCTTCTTCAATTTCTTTCTGGTAGTTGTCATAGACATGTCGCAGGATTTCAAAGGAAACAAGCGCATCAAATGTGAAATGGGAATTGCGAGGGACATTTTGCATAATGCCTGTGACGCTAAGATCAACCTCATTGTTTGCCCTGATAACGCTACCAATGGGGTCCTTGTCGCCGAAATATTTTTGTGCCAGATCTTGGGTGATAACAATCGAAAAAGCGCTGGTGAGCGCGTTTTGGGGGTCTCCTTTAATTAAGGGAAACGAAAAAATATCAAATACGGTTTTATCTGCTATTGCGATATTATCTTCATAAAAATGTATGTTTTTATATTGAAGCAGCAGTTTAAAAGGAACTCTTTGAAACCGGGCAGATCTTTCCACTGCGGGATATTCTCTTACCAGGGTTTTACCGGCGATATAGTTACTCACAGCGTACCGGCCTCGCATATCTCCCAAATCCAAATCTGTCGCAAGTCTATAGATTCGATCAGCGTTCTCATGATAGCGATCAAAGCTCAACTCATATTGCACCCAACGCAATATCAGAATCGTGCATGCCATTCCTACGGACAGACCGATAATGTTGATAATGGCGTAAAGCTTGTGCCGTTGGATGTTGCGCAAAGCGGTTTTGAAGTAGTTGGCAAACATGCTCATTTTAGATTTTGGATTGCGAAATTCAATAAAGTTTTTTTATTTTAGGCATTTTCGATCACTTTATCATTTCAGTCACTTTCCTACTCATAGCGAAGCGCATCCACCGGATTAGCCCGCGCGGCCTTACTGGCCTGATAACCGACAGTTAGTATAGCAATTATAAGAGCCAGTGCAGTAGATACTAGAAACGGCGTTACGGTAAGCGTTAAGTGATAGGCATAATTCCTCAGCCAGTAATTAAGTGCAAAATAGGCAACCGGCCAGGCAATCAGATTGCTGATCAACACCAGTTTAATGAACTCAACGGATAACAGCATGATAATTCGTATGGTAGTTGCGCCGCAGACTTTGCGGATGGCGATCTCTTTGGTTTTCTTTACCGTGGTATACGCAGACAGACCAAATAACCCCAGACAGGAAATCAAAATGGCCAAAAATGTGCTGTAGATGAACAGTTGCGTCATCTTTTGCTCCAGAGCGTACATTTGATTCAATACTTCGGTCAGCACCTCAGGCTCGAAAGCATAATTCGGATCGACGCGCTGTAAATTGTCTGTGATAAATGAGATGATTTCCGGCACATTGCCGGGCAAAATTCTGAGAACAACTATCCTGGTTTCTTCGGGATCCATCTTAAGGACCAGAGGATCTAATTTATATTTCACATTGTTGAAGTGAAAATTTTTCACAACGCCGATGATACGCCCGTCATGGTTCCACATGGTCAACCGTTTCCCAATCGGCTCCTTGAGTCCCATCTGTCTGACCGCTTCCTCATTCACAAGCAAACTGGAACCTGATTGTAGCGACGGCTTTTGTGAAAAGTTTGTGCCGCGTACGATCTGCATTTGAAACGTATCAATGAAATCACCTTCCACGGATCCATGATATATCCGGAGCTTTTTGCCGGTTGTATTGCCTTCCCATTCTGACAGCTCTTCTGAGGGCCAACGCCAGTTTGGAAGATTCAATACGGTGGTTACATGCGATATTCTCTTGTGTTGTAAAAAATTTTCCTTAAGCGAACCGTAACCCTGTCTGACTTTTTCCGACATCGGCAGGTAGAGCAGGTTTTGCTGTTTGTACCCCAGGTCTTTGGTGAGCATATATTTCAATTGCGTGTACACGCTAAAGGTGGCAATCATAAGCATAATCGTTATCGTAAATTGAGTGGTCACCAGACTTTTGCGCAGCACGCTCCTTTTAGGGTTTGCAGTCATCTGGCGCCTGATGATGTCCGCCGGTTGAAGAGAAGAAATAAAAAGAGCCGGGTAAGTGCCTGAAATCACCAGAACAAGGCCGATGATTGTGAGTAAAACGATAAGCAGTACAGTGTTTTTAGATTCAAATAGGTCTAATTTTTTTATTTCGATTAAATGATTAAACCCAGGCAGTAAAATTTCGGTCAATATGATCGCACAAGCAAGAGCAATGCAGACTAGCAGAATCGCCTCAGTCAAATATTTTAAGATAACCTGCATCCGGCTGGCGCCCATCACCTTGTGCAGCCCTGCTTCCGCAATCCGGGTTTCAGATTGGGCGATTGTCAGATTTACATAATTGACTCTGGCCGTTATCAGAATAAAAGCGGCCACGGTGAGGATTAAATAGATAACGCGAATATCATAAGGTGCTTTTAGAAAATCGTAAGTCAAATGTGAGTGCAACCAAATCGATTTTAGCGGCTGAAGTTGAAACCGTGCTTTAACTTCAGGACCGAAAATTTTTTTAGGGTAATCAGCAAGTTTTTGGTTGAGCGCCTCGGGTCCAGCGTGTTTTTGCAGCAGAACATAGGTGGTGTAATTAAAATGTTGCCATGGACCCCTTATGGGTTGCGGTTTTTTGTAAAGGCCAAACGGCAAAATCGCTCCCGCTGCCAGCCGCAAATGGGTATTTTTTTGATCTTTTATCACGCCTGTAACCTTAAGTTCGCCCAACTCCCTGACGTGCAGCCTTTTGCCGATTGGGTTTTCCTGTTTGAAAATTTTTATTGCCAGGCTTTCAGTAAGCACAATAGCGTCCGGATCCACTAGCGCTTTCGTTCGGCTGCCCTGCAAAAATGTAAAAGAGAAGATATCGAAAAATGAGGAATAGGTATAGTATATCGTTTCTGCAGTAATCCATTTATTCTGGTATTGGATTAAATCTCCTCCAACACGTGCCACACATACGGCATCGGTTACTTCGGGGTAGTCTTTTTTTAACGCCTCAGCCAGAGCTGACGGTGTCAGCGCTGCGGGCAGTTTTTTTTCATTGTCTTCCATAACCGTGTAAACGCGGTAGATCTGATCCGCATTTTTATGAAATTTATCGGTTGTCAATTCCTCATATATGAAAAGAAGAATCAAAATGCTGGTCGCCACTCCGATGGCAAGACCGCTGACGTTGATAATCGTATACAGCTTTTGTCGCCGAATGTTCCGAAAAGCGATTTTAAAATAGTTAAAAAACATGGTTCTTGTGATTTCGGTTTGTGAAATTGAATATTCCTAATTTTTTCATTTTTAGTATTTGCGCTTATTTTAGGCTCTTTTCTTATTCATGCCTGAGGGTGTCTACCGGGTTGGCCTTGGCCACCCGAATGCAATGATAGCCGGCTGTTAAAAAAGCGATGATCAGGGCCGTCGCGGCTGTTGTAAAAAATATCAGGTAGTTAATATTTGATCGATAAGCAAAATTACGAACCCACATGTGGAAAAAACCCAATGCCAACGGGATCGCCAGAATGGAGGCCAGAAGCATTACATGCAATATCTCTTTAAACAGCATTAAAATGATTCGGGTGGCTGAGGCCCCATAGATTTTGCGAATGGCGACTTCTTTGATCCTGCGGGAGGTATTGAATGATGTCAGACCCAACAGGCCTAAACACGAAATGACGATACACATGAACGAAAATATATTGATAAGCTGATTTTGCTTTCGATCGGCATCATAAAAGCGGTCAAATTCCCTATCGAGAAATGTATAAACAAAGGGGTAACCGGGATGAATCTGCTTCCAGTTTTCCTTCAGGATGTCGATGACCTGCGCCCGCCTTTCTGACTTAAACCGCACGATCACACTGCCGCCGACTTTATGCTGCAGGCTTAACCATAAAGGCTCGATATCATAATGAAGTGAATAGAAATTAAAATTTTTGACCACCCCGATAACTTCTCCGCTAAAACCGGGTTTGTCCGGCAATCCCTTTGTGAGCCGTTTGCCGATTGGATTCTCCCACCCCATGTATTCTACGAATTTTTCATTGACGATAACCGCTTTGTCTTTGTCGGAAGGCCGATTTTCATCGAAATCCCTGCCTTGCTGCAGTTCTATCCCCAGTGTTTCGAGGAAATTGTAATTAACCAGAAACCGATAAAAATTGTGTTCCTGCATACCGTTTTTGCCTTCAACACTAATTAAATTTGTCCAGGCCCGGCCGGGTCGGGTGTGGGCGGTTGTTAGTGAAATGATATCCGGTTGATGGCGCAATTCTTTCAATATGCCGGGGATCTTATCAAAGTTGGCATCATCGTGAAGTTTGATCGAGAGCACATTTTCTTTCTTAAAACCCATGTTGCGGTTGCGCATGTAATCAATCTGGACATTCATAAACAGGGTGAAGGCGGCTACAGCGATAGAAACGACGAATTGAAACGTTACCAGTGATCTTCGAATCAGATACTCGCTTCTGGCGTATGTGAGAGTGCCGCACAATGCTTTTACCGGCAGAATGGATGAAAAATAAAGCGCCGGGTACAGACCTGAAAAAAGGCCGATAAAAAGCCACAACATTAAAATACCGTAAAGGAAGTAAGGATTGTTCAACAGGTCCGGTTGCAGGGATCCATTTAATAGCTGATTGAAAAATGGGGCCGCCATAATCAACTCGACCAGGACGACTGCGATCAGCAGGGCAATCATAGTGGCAATCAGCGACTCAGCCAGCAGTTGAAAAACAAGGTGTCGTCTGTCGGCCCCCAGGATTTTTTTTATGCCGATCTCTCTGGCCCTGACAAGGGCTCGGGCAGTTGCCAGATTGATATAGTTAATACAGGCCAAAAATAGGATGAAAATTCCAATCGTGAAAAAGGCGTATACATAGGCCTTGTTGCCCTTCGGGTAGTCAAATCTCAGGTCTGGGCCATAATGGATATCCGCAAGTTTCAGAAAAATCGGGTCGTATTTCTGACGGTATCTTTTTTCTTCCTCTACGATAAATTTTTTACGGAATGATTCGAATTTTTTGAGAAAATTATTCAGGGAAAAGTCCTCATCGACGAGTAAAAAGGTGTAGCAGTCTGCTTCCATCAGCGGAAGGTTATCAAAATCCACTTTTGGGGCAACAACCGATAAGCTCGCCATGGCAACAAATGCATTTAAGCGCATGTGCGAATTCGGCGGCATATCTTCAACCACGGCTGTAACATCGCATTCATATTTATTGCCTAACTTTATGATTTTGCCGATCGGGTTTTGATCACCAAAATATTTGCGGGCCAGGGTTTTGGTCAGCACTAAATTACCGGGTTCTTTCAGGCAGGTGGCCGGATCCCCATAGATAAACATAAAGGAAAAAATATTAAATATGCTTGGATCGGCGAGGGCAATTTGATCTTCATAAAACACTTTTTCTCTGTATTCAAACAAAACACCAGAAAACGGCTCGATTCTGGCATAATCCTTTATCTCCGCATACTCATCTTTTAAGCGTTTTCCGATTGACCAGGAAGATTGGGCGTAACCTTCAGATTGATCGCCCATTGTTATCTTGATGCCCACTCGATAAATGTGGTCTGCATTTTGATGATAACGGTCGAAGGTGAGCTCATTTTGCAAATACATCATGATGATGATGCAGCAAGCCATTCCGGTGGACAGCCCGATCGTATTGATGATGCTGTGCAACATATCTCTGCGTAACAATCTGAAGGCAAATATGAAAAAGTTGGAAAACATAAACGGTTTCGTTTTATTTGTTAAATTGGTTTTCTTGGTTTGATTGGTTTAGTTTCAATCACCGGTAACATGTTGCGAGCACCGAGTTTTGCGTTGTGAGTTGTTTTTTCGTGCAACACATAATCAGTGGTTCGACGGGCTCACCACCCTGAGCGAGGTCGAAGGCCAACCCGTAACCCGCTACCCGGTCACTTCCGACAGCGGCTGCATGTGCTTGTTGTACTTGTCTTTCAAGTTTTCGGTGACGATGTGGCCGTCAAACAGATGGATCACCCGATTGGCATAATCGGCGTAGGCCGGGGAGTGGGTGACCATTATTACAGTGGTGCCATTTTCGTTCAAATCGACCAGTAATTTCATCACCTCGTCACCATGGCTGGAATCCAGGTTGCCGGTGGGCTCGTCGGCCAGGATAACCCTTGGATTGGCGATCAGGGCCCTGGCAACTGCCACACGTTGCTGCTGGCCGCCGGAAATTTGCTGCGGGAAATGATTTTTGCGGGGCACAAGCTCCAACTGCTCTAAAATGTCATCGACCCGTTTATTACGGTCTTTTGCCAAAACGCCCAGATATAAGAGCGGCAGCTCGATATTTTCAAAAACTGTCAATTCATCGATGAGATTAAAACTCTGGAAGACAAAGCCAATGTTGCCTTTGCGTAAACGGGCCCGTTTCCTTTCGGAATATCCAGAGACCTCCTCACCCATGAAATAATACTCGCCGTTGGTTGGATTATCCAGCATTCCGGCGATGTGCAGCAGGGTCGATTTGCCACAACCCGACGGCCCCATAACAGCCACAAATTCGCCTTCCTGCACTTCAAAATTGACGTTGTTCAATGCGGTGGTTTCCACCTCGTGGGTGGTGAAAATCTTGCTTAAATTTTTCGTCTGGAGCATAAGACCTCCGAAAGTTTTAGTGAAATATCGAGCTGAGATGTTCTGGCTATATTTGAGCAAGGGCTGTGCCATGATGTAAGCCCGCCGGCAATCCTGCCGGAAAAATGCATAAGTAACTCAGATTTATATAAATATGATTAAACGGGCTGCGCATGCCAGATGGGTACCGCCAAGATGATATTTAGGCCGGTGATAAGAGTGTTCGTTTTTGTTACACAAGGTGTACGAATTCGTACAGTTGTGATATAAAAAAGTTCTGATGGCTGGTTGTACACCAGTTGTATCAAATGGTTGGATTAAAATAATATATAATAATTACAAATAACTAAATTTCATTTGCTCGCGTTTGAATCGAACCTTAATATTATTCGTGCGATTGGATGAAATTGGAATGAATTTAGCACTGTTACCTGTAAAGAATAAACCGCTGATTGCTCGAGCCATACTTTTCGCAAGATAGGAAAATTCCAATGGTCAAAACTACCGGGAAAATACTGATCGTCGATGACAATGAGGATTTGCTGCTGGCGGCCCGCCTGTTTCTCAAACAGCATTTTTCACTGGTCCATACCGAAACGGATCCTGAAAAAATTCCTTCGCTGATGAAAAATGAAAATTACGATGTCATTCTGCTGGATATGAATTTTACGATGGATGCCACCAGCGGGGTTGAAGGATTTATGTGGCTGGATCGAATTTTACAAACTGATCCCTCTGCGGCGGTTATCTTGATTACAGCTTACGGAGATGTTGAACTGGCGGTGAAAGCCGTAAAGGCCGGTGCGATCGATTTTGTGCTCAAACCCTGGCAGAATGAAAAATTGCTGGCAACCCTGTCATCGGCTTTAAATCTGCGCTACTCAAAGATTGAAGTCGATAAGCTGCGCTCCCAACAACGCCAGCTCAGAGCCGATATCGATCAGCGCTATCATGATATGATCGGGGTCAGCCCGGAAATGCAACAGGTCTTTGCCAACATCGAAAAAGTGGCGTTTACCGATACCAACATATTGATTCTCGGTGAAAACGGAACGGGCAAGGAGCTGGTGGCACGCGCACTTCACCGCCGATCCCAGCGCGCAGATGAGGTTTTTATCAGTGTGGATATGGGCGCTATCGCTGAGAGCCTTTTTGAAAGCGAATTATTCGGTCACATGAAAGGCGCTTATACCGATGCCAAGGAGGACCGGCCCGGCCGGTTCGAGCTGGCCTCCGGGGGCACGTTGTTTCTGGATGAAATCGGCAATCTCTCGATGGCCATGCAGGCCAAATTGCTGAGCGTTCTGGAGGCCCGCACGGTGACCCGGCTGGGGTCCAATGTTGCCCGGGATATCGACATCCGTCTGATTTGCGCCACCAACATGCCCATTTACGATATGGTAGCCAAAAATGAATTTCGGCAGGATCTGTTGTATCGCATCAATACGGTTGAAATTCAGCTGCCGCCTTTGCGGGATCGGCAGGAAGACATCCCGCTGCTGGTCAATCATTTTTTAGGTAAATTTTCAAACAAATATCAAAAAGGGATCAAAGGCGTCAGCACAACAGCTTTAAAGAAATTGGAGCGCTATCACTGGCCGGGGAATATTAGAGAACTCATACATACATTGGAACGGGCGGTGATCCTGGCGGATGCCCATATGCTGCAGCCGTCCGACTTTTTATTTCCCGCATCGGAAAAAGAAGTTGAAGGGGTTGTCCTGGACAACTATAATCTTGAAGAGGTTGAAAAAGCGGTGATCCGAAAAGCCCTTAAAAAGCATACCGGCAATGTATCGCATGCTGCCAGGGAGCTGGGTTTGACGAGGACGTCGCTGTATCGGCGAATGGAAAAGTACGGGCTTTAAAATCAGTTTTAACTCCAATAATAAAAATTTCGTTTTATGAGACGATTTGATGTACATTGCATTGTGCGGGTGCTGGTGTTGAGCGGCTCAATTTGTCTGCTGGCCTACCTTTTAGTCAAAACCGCTTTTATTGCCGCAACTATTTTTGTGGGGCTGACCATTGGCTATCAAATTTATGCGCTCATGCGGTATGTCACTAAAACCAACCGGGATTTGAACCGTTTCTTACTCTCCATCAAACATTCCGACTTTTCACAGTCCTTTACAACCCAATTAGAAGGTTCCGGGTTTGAAGAGTTGAATACGGCCTTCAGCGAAGTCACCCATGAATTTCAGAGAGCCAAAATTGAAAAAGAGGAGCACTTTCGGTTCCTGCAGACTATAATCGATCATGTCGGCATTGCCTTGATTGCTTTCAACCCGGATGGTCGCGTGGAGCTTATTAATAATGCGGCCAAGAAACTGTTAAAAATTCCGCGACTCGGAAATATAAATGAAATTGAATCCGTAAGTACCGGCTTGGCGGATAAGCTCGGCAATATTTCACCCGGCGATAAAGATCTGTTTAAGTTGAAACAAGGCGATGATTTATTACAGCTGTCCATTTATGCTACCGGTTTCAGTCTACGACAACAGCAGCTCATTCTGGTTGCCATGCAAAATATCCAGAGCGAACTAGAAGAAAAAGAAATGGCATCCTGGCAGAATCTCATTCGGGTGCTCACCCATGAAATCATGAATTCCATCACACCGATTGCTTCTTTAGCTTCAACTGCGAATGGCTTGCTGAACGGTGACACGGAATGCAAGGTGCCTGAAGAGATCAATGAAGTCATTACAGATGTGGGTCATGCCGTTAAAACCATAGAAAAACGCAGCAAAGGGCTCATTACCTTTATCGATAACTATCGGAAACTGACGCGTATTCCCAAACCGGATTTTAAAATCGTTCAGGTCAAAGATCTTTTTGAACGGGTTGAAAGCCTTATGGGCGATCAGATTAAAAAAACCGCCATCCGGTATAAAAACGAAATCGATCCGCAAAGCCTTAGCATAACGGCTGATCCGGCCCTGATCGAACAGGTTCTGATTAATCTGTGCAAAAATTCCGTCGAAGCGGTCCACGGCGTATCGCATCCCAAAATAAAATTGAAGGCTGTAACTGATGGGCTGGGCAATCCGGTCATCAAAGTCATTGATAACGGCAAGGGGATAACGGAAGAGGTCGCCGAGCGTATATTCATTCCATTTTTTACGACTAAGCCGGAAGGTTCCGGTATTGGATTAAGCCTGTCGCGACAGATTATTCGACTTCATAAAGGAACCATCGGTGTTGCATCGATTCCCGCACAGAGGACCGTATTTAAAATACGATTCTGATGCGCTTGCCCGCGCCTATTCAGTAAGGCTTACAATGAATACAAAGCCAAATGTCATATAGGTTATATGTCCCCAAATTTAAATAAATGGCAGAACGCTAAACCGCTTATTCGATTTCTTATACAGTTGTCTTTTTTTATAGCAATACTTTCGGCTGTTGGTGGCTGTACCGCCCAACGGCGGGTTATCAAAAACGAGACGCTTGATGACTGGGACGGCCGGCGCATGTGCTATAAAAATTTGTTCCCATCCAAGTACGGGTTGGGACAGCAAACCGAGTACGACCATATTGATTTTCTCAAACCGCACGAGCGCAAACCGCATACATATCGACTGCTCAAAAATCCCGCAGGTGGCGATATCGACCGCACCCTGGGCTACGATCCCGCCGAATATACGGTCGAGCCGGATACGGGTACCCTGCGACACCCTACCCAGGACGTCCAGATTACCTGGCTGCGACATGCGGCTTTTTGGGTCCAGCTTGGTGAAAAATACCAGATATTGATTGATCCGTTCCTGGAGGAATTTGATGGGTTGGCCGGCCGACTTGGAAAATATAGCGAAATCGGGTCGCTTTATGCCGAATCGCCGCTTGCTGTCGAAGACATGCCATTTTTCGGAGAATCTGAAAGCCCCGGAAAAAACCAGATGCTTATCGTGGCGATTTCCCATGATCACCTCGACCATTTGAACTTCAACACCCTCAAAAAACTGTCTAAAAATATACACTACTATGTCCCGCACGGGGTTGAAAATATGTTTCCCCGGAAATATGCCAATGTTGTCGGGATGGATTGGTATACCCGGGATACGATCGGCGATCTGACCCTCCATTTTTTGCCGGCCAATCACAACTCGGGCCGCTCCCTGAATGCACGCAATCAAACCCTGTGGGGCGGCTGGCTTTTTGAATGGCGGGGTTATCGCATTTACTTTGCCGGTGACTCCGGCTACAGCGCTGTTTTTAAAGATATCAAAAGCCGCGTGGGGGCGGTCGATATCTGCCTGATGCCGATTGCCTCCTGGTACTGGCGCTACGGACATTTTACTCCCGAAGATGCCATTCAGGCTGCAAAGGATTTAGAATGCAGCGTTTTCATACCCTGGGGCTGGGGGACCTGGATCATCAGCATGGAACACATACTGGAGCCGCCGCGCCGCTTGCAATATGCCTGGGATCAGGAGCCACCTGAAAATATGGAACTGAGATCCCTTAAAATGGGGGAAACGTATACGCTTGATATCGCCGGGCAAGGTCCTTGCAGTGATTGTGAATGAAAACGATGATTAAAACGGTGTTGATATCCGGGCGCTGAGGCAGACGAGAAATATTTTTTTTGTCATTCATCCCGGCGGCAGCATTTATCAGATTGCAGGCAATAGGTTAAGTATCGTCCTGGAAAAGGAAGGCGTTCCCCTGTGACGACCGCGTTACTCTGGGATTAATACCAGATCGAGCGTCCCTGTTTTTAAGCCCGCTTCCGGATAATGTTGGGTGACAAGCGTCTTGAAACCACTGGCGCTCACGCGCATATGAATATGCGGTGGGCGGTTAAAGTAAGCCGGCGGTAAATGGCATTCAAAATAGTATTCTCCGCTTTGATTGGGAATAACGGTTGCGCGATAATCATCCGTGTATTCTCCATCCGGACCCGCCATCCATAATTCGATACGCGCCTGCTGGATGGGCGCGCAATTTATTGTCGACATTACCACACCCCTTAATTCGTATCCTTTTCCAACACCATTCCGCAAAGGGGCCTTGGGTTTGTAAAAAGGACCCATTGCATCCGGCGGTGTCGGTGCACACCCAATACTGTATTTTTTTTGCTGGGCAACCATATCGGAATTCTCCTCTGATTGGGTATTTCCGTATGAGATCGTCAAACCGAATATGATCAAAAATATCATTAGACATATATTGTGGGCCGTTTTAAAAAGGTCCATTATATTCGATTGTTTTTTCACGTGACCATTCACTCTAATTCTCGTTTATGTCAATTCATTAATATATGCTATGAAAAGTTAAAATAAGTCATAATCTGGCAGAATCAATTGATTTCTGATTGGTATTCTTCCAGGGGCAGGGATAAGGGAGAATTGTCTACAACCGGATGTTTGACATCCGGCATGGCACCATACAGGTAGTGAATGGATGCCTGTCCGCTGAGTGTCTGCCCGGTTTCGATTCGAATCGTGCGGGCATCATGGCGATAGACTGTTTTAATCGCAACCGGCCGACCGTCGGTGATGATTTCCCACCCGCTGATGCCGGTAACCGGCATGAAATCATTGCCGCCGTTGTGCTCGATTTTAATTTCAACTGTGGTGTCGTCGATTCGTCTGGCACCGACGACCTGCGGGCCCCGATGGTAGGCTTCTTTTCCCACAACATGCAAAACCGCCTGTGCTACCCGCTGCCCCATCACAATGTAAGCTTTGGGTGTCAGATGTTGCCGTCCGTGGTTTCTTAAATCAAGGGTGGTGGCTGCCAGGTAGCAATCGGTAATGTTATCGACCACCTGTTTTTGGGCGTTACGGATAGCCTGGTGGGGTTTGTCCTTGCCGCCGGGACGCTTGATCATCATGACGACCAAAAATGGCAACCGCTCACGCTGCGATCCATTGGCAATGTCTTTTCTCAACTGGTCATCAATAAAATGCGCCAATGAAACGGCATACTCTTTCTGGGTTACGGTGCCCTTGGCGGCGTCTGCTTCGCCCTGTATCCAGATGACATATTCCAGCATACCGCCGACTGTGGATACGCTGTTGATAAAGCGGTGGTAGATCGAACCCGGGGCGGTGTTTGTCCAGTAGCCCGTTCCCCAATCGGCTTCTTTGCGTAATCCCGAACCGTTAACGGCGAAATCCAGAAGCCCGACGGGGATCCCCAGCTGTTCAACAATCCGGTTGCCAAAGGCGATGGCCGCATTGCCGGTTGTATCCAATCGGGACCAGCCCTTATCGTTGAATTTACGCAGCAGTGGATGTGCTGCTAAATCTTTACCGGTGTGAAACCACTCATTCATGTTCGACTGTCCCAAACAGGCGATCAGCATCCCCACCCCCCAGCGGTGTTTGCCGTTTGCCATAATACGACGGTTGCTTTGGCTGCGAACCTGAAGGTTATACCAGCCGCCCTGGGGCACGTTGTCCAGCTGGCCCACATAAATCCCGTTTGCCGGGGAGGGATCAATCACTGTCCAGGGAACAATTTGTGCCTGCGTATCGCTGCGGATAACTCTGGCTTCGACGGCTTGCAGCGGTCCGCTGTAGGTGCCGGAAATGACGATATCGGCACTGTTTCCCTGCCTTTGGAAAATGCATCCGTCTGCAAAGTCAGTCAGTGTGATGGCCGCTAAAGCCGATGGCGGTGTCGCTGTGATTGTCGATACCCGGTTGGGGTCCTTTTCGTCAGCAGCCCCATCTTTTGAATTGTACAAGCTTCTTTTGGATCCGACCGTAAACGATTTGGCTGCGGTGACCCGGGGGTCTTTTTCTTCAGGCGCTAATTTTCGATCGGCATCCTTTTTTGATTTTTCGGCGTTGCCAGCGGCAGGGGTGGGCACGGTAATTGATGTCCTGCGGGCATTTTTGATTAAGCGTTTTTCTTGATTGGCGAAAACTTCATCAAATGCTGCTTTTAGTGCACTAACCGGCATATCCGGTTGAGCCGTTTCAGCCGAATCCGGCACGTTTACTTTCGATCCGGATGATAAAGGAGCGGGATTGGCTGCGATTGCAGCCTCTGAATTCTGTTTTGCCATGGCGATGCTTCTATCGGATGGCCATTTGGCAAGCAGGTTTTTTAACCGTCGCGGTTCGGTGGTCGCACGCAGCTCCGCAAATGTCAGTATCTGCGCCGACTGCAGCATCAGCACCCCGGCCTTGTTGCCCGGATTGATGCTCAAAGACAGTGCCTTTTCAAATGGCAGGGGCAGGAGCAACGCTGTCAACCCCGGCCGGAGCGCTTTGTGTATAATCAGGGGCGGATCTGTTTTGAATTTGAAGGTCATGGTATCCGAATGGGGTGCTCTAACGATTAGCTTCAACAGCCTGAAAACCTGAACGTCTGAACCGGGAAGAGACTTGACTGCGAAACGGGACGGATCGCCAACTGATTTTATTTCCAGGACCGCAGCCCGTTTGTTGAGCGAAATGTTTGCCTGGGGCACAAAAGCATCAAGATCAAGACGATAACTGACCGGGAGCAGGGCATCGGCCGCAAAGGCTGTATAAATTTGATCGACATCAAGGCGTATCATCCCCAGGCGGGATTCAGCCGTTTCCAGCAAAATTATATCGGCGGCTTTCAAATCTTCATTGTAGTGCCTTGACGGTACCCGGTCAGCTTGTATGGCCTCAAGCCTGCCAAAGATTTGGGCAAGGTAAGGTATCAGGTTTTTTGAATAGCCGTCGCCGTAGAAAACTGCGTCCGGACGAGCAAAGGGCCCTGAGGATGTCAGCTGAATAACGGCATTATCTTCGACCTCGGTGAACAATCCCAGCATGCGCCTGGCAAGATCAGCATGATCTCCGGTATTATTTTGCAAGTGATCAAAAGCCCGTTGATGGGCAGCATCCTGCAGCACCTGTTTTCGAATCGCCTCGGCCGCAACTCGGGCACCCCGGTCATTCCAATGGGCACCGGTGGGATTATAGAGCCATTTGTTTTCAGCTTTGGCGTTTAGCAACCGGTTTTCAAGTCTGACAAAGTTCTTCAGCGGGTGGCGTTCAAAGGCTTCCAGCAGCCAATCATAGCGGCTGCGACCGCAGGACCCACCCGAGGGTATAAATCCCAGATATTCGGGATAAATGCTGGATTTATCGGGTGCCACTGTAAAAACAAATTGGCGGCCGGAAGATGCAAGAATGTGATCGACGGCGTGAAGTTCCAGGGCCATCCGTTCGATCAGCAACTGATCATCACAGGCCTGTTTTTGATGGCCCTCGATGGACTTGCGGCTGTAAAGCCATCCCTGCCGGCCGACATGCACGGCCACAGTGTCGGTCATTTTAAAAAGGTGGTAATCCAGCCATCTTTTAGCAAAAAGCAGCGGATCGCGTATGGCAAAGCTGTCATTTAAATACTGGTCAAAAGAGCGATAATAGTCGTTTTTGAACAGTGCGCGGGTGTCGAATCGGGGCGGTTTAAGACCGATGTGTTCCACCTGCATGCCGAAGTCCAGGCGCGCCAGCCAAACCGCCGCCGGGGTAAATAAAATCAAGACAAATATGATGGATAATATCTTTTTCACGGCTCGTTTAAAATCGATAGTAGATAAAAGTGCTGCTGGCTCCGTCAATAATCAGCGCCGCACAATACGGAAGCAACAGCAGGATCAATACGACCCCCGCCACCAGCGGGATGGGATCTTTTCTGTTGAATATCAACTGAATCATGGAAACATCGGCGGGCAGGGCAAAAACCGGCACTGCCGCCAGCACGAATAAAATGTTGCGATAATTTAATGCGCGGCTGAGCTCATAGGTGATCGGGAAATCGCTGACGGTGAACATGGCAGTCAGAACGTCAATTGCCTGAGAAATATTTTCGGATCGAAACAGCACCCACCCGACCACAACAATTATCAGGGTAAGCAAGCGCCGTGCGAGCCTGAATTGATTGTGGGCAAGATCGCGCAGACCGCTGATACGCTCAATGACCAGAAAGACACCATGATATATTCCCCAGAACAAAAAGGTCCAGTTGGCGCCATGCCACAGGCCGCATAACACGCAAACAATCGTCATGTTGAGACAGGTTCGGGCTGTTCCCCGGCGGTTGCCGCCCAGCGGAATATACAGGTAATCTTTAAACCAGCGACTGAGGGTTATATGCCAGCGGCGCCAGAAATCGGTTATACTCACTGCTGAATAGGGGCGCTTGAAATTCTCGGGAAAGGTAAATCCAAAAATCAGGCCCAAGCCGATGGCGATATCCGAATAAGCCGAAAAATCAAAATAGATCTGAAGCGTATAGCCCAGCGCACCGAGCCAGGCGACTTTGGTGTCCAGCACTTCCGGTTTGAGGCTAAACACGACATCGGCAATCTGGCCGCAGGAATTGGCGATGATGACTTTTTTAGCCAGTCCCCAGCAAATACGGATGAGTCCGTTGTAGAAATTGTCCCATGATTCCCGGCGCTCTTGGAGCTGCTTTCGAATCGTGCTGAAACGCACAATCGGGCCGGCAATCAACTGGGGAAACATGGCAATATACAGCGCAAAGTCGACGATGTTGTTCAGTGCCGGGCATTTTCCCCGATAGATATCGATTGTGTAACTGAGTTTTTGAAAGGTAAAAAAAGAAATCCCGATTGGCAAAACGACCGCCGGCCACTCGATGGGAAAATGATGCCATCCCGCCAGCAGGTTGTTGGCCTCAGCCACAAAAAAATTGGCATATTTGAAATAGGCCAACAGACCTAAATTCAGCAGCAATGACATGCTCAGCCACAGCCGCTTGAATCTGGCTTTATGTTCAATCAGGTGCCCGAGCGCAAAGTCCGCGAGCGTTGACAGGATAAGGATCAATAAAAATCCGGCAGCGCCATACAAATAAAAAAGATAACTGAAGAGCAGCAGGATGGTATTGCGCAGTTTTTTGGCGCCAATAAGCTGTTGCCCGAAATAGCAGACAAGCACTGCCGGCAGGAAGCCGAACAGAAAAATTGTACTTGAAAATACCATAAAAAAGAGGACCGTAGGACGCTCTTAATTCGTCCCGTATTAGAATTTGGGGTTTACCCACCCATTATTGCTTTTCCTAAAATGAAGGTAAGCGGGTTGTTGGTTGCAGCTGGACAATCTGACATTTGAATTTTAACCTAATTTGACAATAGAATCAAAATGCATCTGAGGAATTAGGGAATGGCGGTGCCGTTCGATGGGTTGCCGGCGGCTGCATACTGCCGTTATTAGAAGCCATCTCAAAAATGCATCTAACGCTCGATGGCTGTGTTCTCCAGGATAAATGGATTACACATCTATTTTTAATACACTAAGGAGTGCATCAAACCGATTCAAAATGCTCGAATACTGCCGTGTATGCTCCACTTTTGAATCGGTTTTCGCCTTGCCCTCGAGCGTGATCTACTATTTTTGAGATAGCTTCTAGATGATGCGGGGACAAATTTTTTACATTTTCAGGGTTTTTTCAGTCCAAAAACCTGCTCCTGGCCCTTGCGGCCTTTAATCGGGATGGTTCCCAGATCCTGCAGGCTAAAATCGTCGCGAACCAGATCGGCTGTTTGGGAACAGATAATGATTTTGTCTGCTAAATCTTTATTGGCAATGCCGGATAAGCGAAAAGCCAGATTGGTGCAGTCGCCCACCAGCGCCAGATCCGCTGCGCGTGAGCCGTAATGTGACAGGGTCACTTTGCCGGTTGTGATGCCCCATCCCATCTCTAATTTGGCGGCGGCGACATTTTTGCCGGATAATCTTGAGCGAATTTCACCAAGGGCCTGGTCCTGCTGCAGGGCAGCCTGGCAGGCCAAAACAGCCTGAGGGCTGACCGGTTCAACATGATGATCCCAAAACGCAAAGACCGCATCACCGGCATAATCTTTGATGGTGCCTTTAAATCTGACCACAATGCTGCTGAAAGCATCGAAGACTTCCTTCATGAGGGCATATACCTCTGCTGACCCATGGGTCTGGGAAAAAGTGGTAAATTCCCTGACGTCAGCCACCACGTTGGTAACCACTATCTCGGTGGGTGTCACCATAGTGCCTTCGGTCAATATGGCTCTTTCTTGCGTAACGGCATCACCGGATTGTGCGTATACCGTAATCGAAATCCCGCCAACGCTAATGACATCTTCATCTGCCAGGTCACTGGAAGCGCCCGCGGCCAGACGAATGCCGTTGACCCAGGTCCCATTTTTGCTCATATCCTTGATCTTAAGTTTTTTGGCACGACGGCTGATGACCGCATGGTCTCTGGAGACCTGGGCATTGTTCACCAGAATTCTTTTTTGAGAATCGATACCGGTGCAGCTGCGTCCGACAAAAACCTTATCAATGATTTCCAAGCGCTGGACCTGTTGGTTTTCGTCAAGCCATTCTAAAAATGCATGTGGCATACGTTGACCTGCGAAGCTTCTAATTTAAGACGGCGTTTGTTGAATTCAGGCAATAGCGACCAAAACAACGGTAATGTTGTCAAGGCCGCCGGCGGCTTTGGCAGACTCAATCAGGTTTTCGGTTTTGTGTTCGATATCGGTATCGGCACACAAAATTTCATGAATTTGCTGATCTTCTAGCATATCGGACAATCCATCTGAACACAGCAGAAAAAGGTCGTCGGGTCGCGTCTTGCCTTTTAACAGATCGATGGTCATCTCTTCTTTGATACCCACGGCACGAAAGATGACATGACGCATGGGATGGTTTCTGATCTCGTCTTGCGATATGAGCCCTTCTTGAAATTGTTGCTGGACGAGGGTGTGGTCTTCGGTGAGCTGTTCGAGCATGCCGTCTCTCAGCCGATAGGTGCGGCTGTCACCGATATGGCCGAGAAAAAAGTTCTGCTCATAAAATGCCAACAGTTCGGCGGTGCAGCCCATGCCTTTGTGATCCGGATGTGCGCTGACATGCTCAAGAATTCTCTCATTTGCGGCCACATAGGCTTTTTGAACGCGATAGAGCGTGTCTTTTTCAGAGCGATTGGGATTAATCGAAAAAATATCCTGGGCGGTCCGGGCAAATATTTCACTGGCCACCTCCCCGGCAGCAGCACCTCCCATCCCATCCGCAGCAAGGCAGAAATCAAATTCGGGGCTGACCAGAAAGATGTCTTCATTATTCGGGCGCCTGAGGCCGGTATCGGTTTTTCCAATGAATATTTTTTCAGGCATATGGCGGGTTCCGCGAAGTTAAATCGTTTAGGTTGACTGTTGTTGATCTGAAAATTGCTTCATGAAATTCGCAAGGTCGGAAGTGCCAAACGCTGAATTTTGCTGTTTTTTATATGATAGCAGATCGCTATGCACCGCCGCAGCGCTTTGATACCGCCTATCTTTTTGCTTTTCTAAACAGGTCATCACGATGCGGTTTAATTCCTCCGGCACATCCGGAATTGCGTCCTTTAAGGGTGCGATCTCCAGGTTCGGAATTGTTCGAAGAGCCTCAACTTCGTTGCTAAAATCATAGACCCTCTTACCACACAGGGTTTCATAAAAAACCAGCCCCAGGGCGTAAATGTCGGCCATATGGTCAATCGGTTCTCCGAGTGCCTGTTCGGGTGATAAATAGGTCAATTTACCTTTAACGACACCCGCCTGAGTTAAACTCGGTTCGGATCTGGCCTTTGAAATGCCAAAGTCACTTATTTTTACTTCCCCCTGATAGGAAATAAGCAGATTCTGGGGGCTAATATCGCGATGAACGATTTTAAACGCTTCACCGGTGGCATCGTCCTTTTTGTTATGTGAATAATCCAGACCCTTGCAAATCTGTGACATGATATAAACGGCGATATCAGCAGGCAATCCACGCTTCAGGCTTTTGAGCACTTCGCCCAGGTTTTTGCCGTCAATAAATTCCATGGCGATGAAATAGGCATTTTCAATATTGCCATAGTCAAATATTTGCACGACATTCGGATGCTGCAAAAGAGCGGCCAGCCGGGCTTCGCGGGTGAACATTTTAACAAAATTTTGATCACCGGCCAGATGCGGCAAAATTCGTTTAATCGCAACTTTGCGCCGGAAACCGTCTTCACGAACATAATCCGCTAAAAACAGCTCGGCCATCCCGCCACGCGCGACTTTGCGGTGCAACACATAAGGGCCGATACGGTCCATCTTGGCGATATCAGCCTCCATTTTAAGGGCCCGCGCTTTGGCGCTGCGATCGATCACAAACAAAGCCGCAAGCAGCAAAAGTAGGGTTCCCATGACCCCGGCACCATATATGAAACGTAGCTGATTGAGATTGTCGTGCAGGCGGGCAACAGAGCGAACAAGGCCGACTTTGCCGATTTCGACGTCTGAAAAATTAATAACCTTAAAGAAACCGACGACCTCCGTTTTGTCAGGCAACCTGGCGGATACAACCTGAACGCCGTCACGCATTTCGATGGGTGTTGCATCAAGCAGCGGCTGGAATTTCTGATTCATCAGTTCCGCGTTGGTGTGGGCCATGATAGCATTTTTGTGGTCCAGGATGACCGCAAATTCTAAGTCCTCGATGCCCTGCATCTCTTTGATGGCAACATTAAGCGATAACATATCCTTTTCCAGGACAAAAGGCCCGCTTTTGGATTCAAGGCTCTGGGTCTGGGTAATACCTTGCCGGTAAAATTCATCATTTTCCTGCGTAAAGGCATTATGGTAAAACAGATAGCCGGCGCTGCTGATCAATAGCCACACAGCCGCACAGATGGCGACTTTTCTGGGGCTACGCTCAATGAAATTTAAATGGGATAGTCGTTTCATTCCCCTGGCAACTCTGGTGAAGGTGCTCGTTGAGATTTCCTTGACTTTCACCGCTGTCATGGTGGCAATTTCATTGACCAGCATGGAACACCTCCTTGCTAACTGAACCACAGGTTAGGCGGTCAATTTTTTGATAATATCGGCGCAGCGCAAAATGATCCGGCGTTTGAGCCACAATAGATCATCTGGTGCGCTGTGAATTTGAGTATCTTTTTCGCTGCTGGCCACGCCGGGATTAATGTTTTGCGTTGCCAGGCCGCCTTTCAGATGGGTGTCGATGATTGACTGCTTGAACAGGTTTGCCGATAGCGGTTTCCGGGTTCCACACAGCGGACAGGCGACCGGATTGTTTTGAGCGTCTGATTTGATTTCGGCTGTTGCCGGGGCCGCCGGCACGATTTTTGTCAGCGTTTCCATGATCGATCGATAGCGGAACAGGATGACCAATAGTAGCAGCAGCAAACCACTGATGACAGCGACGATTGTAAATATTTTCCGCGTCTGTATAACTCCCGGGGTTGACATTCCGATGAACACTTCACCAATTTTGGTTCCGGCATAGGTAATGTCGGCAACGAAATTAACGATATTGGCATGACTGGCAAATCCGCCTTCCCGGATGGTCACTTTTTCGATGCTTCGGGCTTTGGGAGTCATATCCGGCATAAGATGACCGGTGCCGGTAAAGGCCACGACTTTGTTGCGATGATCAACCACAGAAGCATAGATGACACCGGGTTTGCCGGCAGCATCTGTCAACAGACGGTGGATAGATGGGGCGTCTTTTTCTAAAAGGGGCAGACTGACAAGATGGGCCAGTTCAGTTGTCAGCTCACTGCCTGTTTTTGTTAAACTGTTTTTAAGGTGGTTGACGCGCAGGCTTAAAAATGAGTAGGCAATCAGCAGTAGCAACCACCAGATAACGACCCCCACAAACACATAGCGCCAGTTCAGGCGGCTGCTCAATTGGCGAATGGACTCCATGCGGTCTTTCCCCCTTCGGCTATCCGATCAATATCAAGCTGTGTGGTCGGCTTGCGTTGTTCGTGAGGATCGAATTAAATCGGCAGTAGAATGTCATAAAGTATTATGGTGAAAATTTAATGTCAAGCAAATTAACTGCCTTAAATTTATAGGATTTGGTCTAAGATCGTGGCACAGGGCAATCTCATATTTATCCATTGCGCTGAATATGATATTATATTTGACAAGCAGATAGAAATTGGCCTAATGATCAAAAGCACATCGCTTTGATATCAGGCAAACAAACAGAAAGCACCAACATAAGACGGTCGAGATTGTTTTTTGCTCGATTATCGTTGTAGAGGCTGCTATGGTATCGGATACGCGTTTTCCCGCTCGAGCAGATCGGTGTTCTCATTTTCTCCGAATCCGGTTATTTTTGATCTTGCTCTCGATGAGCTTGCTAATGTTGAGCGCCTGTTCATCCACGCCATCAAAAACGTCTCCACCACAGACGAATCTTTTTCGTTCCAAAGACTATGTTATTTATCAGCTACAAGGGCGGCAATCTCCTGCGGAATTGGCTGCCAAGTTTTTAGGTAACCCGCAGCAGGCCTGGATTATTCGGGAGGCCAATCCGGATATCCGCTTTCGACGGGGAAATGCTGTTGTCATTCCATTAAAAGAGCGCAAGCGGGGAGGCCTGAGCGCCGATGGCTTTCAAACGATTCCCATTCTGACCTATCATCGGTTCGCTGAAGATTGCAGCTCGCCCCTGTGTATGCCCAGCAGCACCTTCGAGCGGCAGATGCGTTATTTGAAGGAAAACGGATATCACGTGATTACGGCTGAAGAACTTTCCGATTTTCTGGAATACCGCCGGGGGTTGCCGCAAAAATCGGTGCTGATAACCATGGATGACGGCTATCGCTCTGTTTACAATATTGCTTATCCGATTCTTCAAAAATACGGGTACACGGCAACATTATTTGTTTACACGAGTTTTGTCGGTGTTTCCAGGATGGCCATCACCTGGAATCAACTCAAAGAAATGAAGACCAGTGGTTTTAACATCGGTTCACACACGATCAATCACAGCGACCTGACCCGGCCAAAGAAAGGCGAGAGCGAACAGGCGCATCTGGCCAGAGTTAAAGAAGAGCTCTATGGTTCCAAAAAAATCATCGATCGGAAATTAGGCCAGGATACCCAATTTTTGGCATATCCGTTCGGGTTTTATGATCAGCAATCGATCCAAATTGCCCGGCAGGTCGGTTATAAATATGCCATGTCCGTAAAAAGAGGTGGTAATCCCTTTTTCGCAAATCCACTGACTTTAAGAAGAGACCAAATATTGAAAAAGGACATGCAAACCTTTATTTCAAGGTTGCGAACTTTCAAACCACTTACGTTAAAGTGAGAAAATCATGAAAACAAGAGCAGGCATTATCAGCGTGGTCCTTTTATTCGTCTTGCTGGCCGGGTGCGCGATGACGGGTAGCAAATCGCCGCAAGCCCTTGCAAAAGACTATACGGCCAAAGCTCAGCAATTTGAAAAACAGGGGGACCTGGTCGAGGCATTGAAACAATACAAACTCGTGCTGACCGTTGACCCTGACAATCAAAGGGCCCAGCAGAAAATCGCCGCGCTTGAGCCGCAGATGGACAAACTGGCCGACAAGCACTATAAAGAAGGGCTTAAATTCTATAACAAGGGCCAGTATGGACCGGCACGCAAAGAATTTTTAACTGCCCTGCGCTATAATCCCGAGCACACCAAAGCCAAAACACGGCTGGCGGGTACGAGCAAGGATATGGGGCAGGTCAAAAGATATATTGTGCATACCATTCAGGCGGATGAGAGCATATCCACGCTGGCCGAACGCTACTATGGCGATTATCGCAAGTTCCATCTGATTGCCGATTATAACGAAATGGATGACCCGACCCGGGTCAAAGTCGGGCAGGATATTAAGATTCCCGTGATTGAAGGCATTCCGATTATGGCCGATCCCGATCAAATTCAGTCGGAGGAGGGTGCCTCTTCAAAAGAATTGTCCGGTGAAATAATTGCCGTAAAACGATATGTCATGCATACGGTTCAGCCCGAGGAGAGCCTTTCCAAACTGGCCATGACGTATTACGGCGACTACAGCAAGTTCCATGTCATTGCCCAGTTTAATAATCTGGAAGATGGAACCAGCGTAAGGGTCGGTCAGGAGCTCAAGATTCCCGAAATTGAAGGAGTTCCGTTCCAGGCTGCAGGCGAGGTCAAAGAGACGGAGGCGGTCACAAGCGCCAAAGCTGCACCGATGCCTGAAGAACCGGATCAAAAGCCAGAAGAAACAGACATCAGCACAAAGCCCATCTCGCCTGAGGATCAACTGGTGGCCTATCGTGAGCTGGGCGTGGAACATTATAACAATAAGGAATATACAGCGGCGATTGCTGAATTCGACAAGGTCTTAAACGTCAATCCCGGCGATCAAACGGCTCGCAATTACATGTCGCTGGTCTATCGAGAAAAAGGGCGACAATCACTGGAGAATAAGGCCTATGCAAAGGCTGAAAAGGAGTTTGAAACATCTCTGATATATGATCCAAACTGCACTGACTGTCAGAAATATATTGATCAGATGCAAAAAATGGGCAGCGATAACCTGCGCCAGGATGCCATCGCCTTATATGATCAAAAGCAATACAAAAAGGCTATTGTCAAATTCGAAGCAGTTGCCAGAGATAATCCGGACGATAAGCAGACGCAGAAATATCTGGAAAAAGCCCATTTTCAGCAGGGATTGCATCTGTTCGGTAAGGAAGATTATCTGGCTGCCAGGGATGAGTTCAAAACAGCGCTGCAGTATAATCCCAAATGCGACCAGTGCGAAAAAAATATCCGGAAAAGTGAAGATATTTACAAGGAAGTTCACTACGAAATGGGGCTGGCATACTTCGGAGACCAAAAATTGGCGGAAGCGATTCAGGAGTGGGAATCGGTCTCGGCCGTCGACCCCGACTATAAAGACGTCAATAAAAATCTCACCAAGGCCAAAACGCTTTACGAACGGCTGGAAAGTATCAAACGCAGCAAGACTCAACAGGGCACGCAGTAAGGACTGCGTCCCTCAGGTTCAAGGTTCAACATCTATTGCTTCTGGCCACTTGCTTCTGGCTACTGGCTTCTTTTTGTTCGATACTCGCAACGCGCCACACGCAACGCGCAACCTGTCACACTATTTTTATTTTGTAAAATTCGGCGGCCGCCGCTCCAGAAACGCTGAAATTCCCTCCCTGGCTGCATCCGTGCAGGCAATCTCGCCAAAGCCTTTATAACCGATTTCAAGGGCATCGTTAAAATTTTCAGCCGCTGCGCTTTCTACAATCACCTTGCGGGTCAACGCGACTGCTTCTTTGCTCAGCGCCTGTTTGCCTGCTTTGGGTGCATCGGGAATATTCACTTCCGGCAGGTCAATTTTCCCTTCCGGGATACGGCTGATTTTACCCTGCAGGTCGTTGACGGCTTCCACCGCTGCTGAAATCAATGACGGATGATCATCCACGATCTGGCTGACCATGTTAATTTCGGCCGCTTCACCGGCCTTAAGGGGGCGCCCCAGGCAGATCATTTCATGAAACAACGTGGCTCCCTGGGGCCATTTGCGGTAGGGCACAATGCAGCCGCCGATACCCGGTAGGATGCCCAATGTGATTTCGGGAAACTGAAAGCGGGCATTTTGGGTGGCAACGATGTCGTGGCAGCGAATGGCCACTTCCAGGCCGCCGCCCAGAGCAAATCCGTTGACGGCCGCAACCACCGGTTTTTGCATCTGATCCATATACACCTGCACTTTGGCGCAATCTCTGGCATATTGGGCTGACCTGTCGGCATCACCCAGCATTTCCGGAAATTTGCCGATGTCGGCGCCGGCTGAAAAAGCAGCGGTTCCGTAACCGGTGATCGCAAAGCCTTTGACCGCCGGGTCGTTTTCAAATTCCTTTAAGACTGCAAGAATTTCAGCTGTCACCTCATCATTAAGCGCATTCATGGCCTGGGGCCGACGAATGGTTAAAACCTTAACCCCGTTGACATCATCAACCAGGACAAAGCGCTTAAAATCCTGATAGGCGGCATAGGCTTGCTGCGGCATCGGAAACCCCGGTCGCTCGGACTGAAACTTATCCATAATGCGCATCACTTCGGCTTCGCCCAGATCGCGCATCAGGTCCAACGGTCCCCGGCGGAATCCCAGTGCCACCTGACAGCCGAAATTCAAGTCTTCTTTGGTTCCAATGCCGCGGTCGATAATATCAAAGGATTGCGAAAAGAGAATGCCCAGCAGGCGATCCCGAACCGTTGACTTTACCTTTCCGGAGACCTCGACCGGGCTGCCCGGCCGGTGGGTCAGCCAACGGTCTACGGATGCCAGAATGTTTGCCGGCTGGTAATGGGCGCCTTCTTCCATCTGCAGGCTGTTGGTTTCGATAATGATCGGGTTGCCGTTGGCCAGGTTCAACACGAAAAAGGGCCCTGCAAATACGAATTCCTCGGCGACCTTATCAATCTGGCTGGCCGTTGCGTCAGCCAGCAGATAGGCGGACTCATTGCACCAGTTGTCAAACACGCGGTCCAGAACGAAGCAGATGGCATTATCGGTGATAATGGGGGCTTTGCCGGTTTTGGCAAAAAACCAGAACAGATAATCCAGTGTTTCCTGGCTGCCCTTTTCCCAGGCAATGACTTCAACCGGCAGGCTGCGCCAGGCCGGCGCAAAAAAATGGGTGATGGACGTGCGTTGCGGTTTTTTCATCTTCTCAAATATTCTGTCGGCCGGAATCGAGGAAGTGTTTGAGGTGATAATCGCATCCTGACTGACAATATTTTCAACGGTTTCAAATATTTTTTGTTTAAGTGGAATGGATTCGGTAGCGGCTTCAATCACCAGTTGGCAGTTTTTGATCTGCTGGTAATCGGTTGTGTAGACAATATTCTCACGAACCGCTGCTGCGCGCTCGGGCTTCATTTTCCTTTTTTCTATGGCTTTCTCGGTGTAGCCCACGATGCGTTGCTCTGCCTGCTGGAGCGGTTTTTCGATCACATCCACCAGATACAGCTTGCTGTCCGGCAGTGCACTTTTTAAATAATAGCCGATATCCGGACCGATAGTTCCGGCTCCAATCACGGCGATTTCAGTGGGCAGAGGGCTGGCAGGTTCAATCAGCAAAGGGTTTAATGCCGAGCGATACAGATTTTTGGCAGCATCCATGGTTGTTTTTCCTTTCCCGCGTGGGTTTTGGTAATGAATTAATAACACTCAATATGATGAATTAAAATAGTGGGAGTGGCTTTCAGCCACGCTTTAAATGCGCCCCTTTCGAATCGGATAATCATGCAGTATTGACAGCTTAAAGGTATTCAGAAAACCCGTTAAAGGCAGTAGATAAATTGCTTGACAGGTTTTTGTATACCGTATACAAAAGTGTGTCAAGCCAGTAATCGTGCTCATTTCCGAAAAGATAGCGGTATCCGTTTTTTTCTTATCGTTTCATCTTTTTCCCTGATATTCTGATTTTTCATTTATGGCTGGGATTTGATATTCTGCGAGATTATGCACATCCATTTTTGTCATTTCATATGTATCCGCCAACAATGTTATCAAAGACAGAGATCTTAAGAATCAGGAGGGACAAATCATGAAAGTTCTCATCAGCGACAACCTCGGAGAAGCGGGTATTAAGATGTTTGAATCCGAACCGGGCTTCGAGGTGGATGTGAATACCGGTCTTGAGCCTGATGCGCTCAAAAACATCATCGGAGGCTATGATGCCCTGGTGATTCGCAGCGCAACTAAAGTTAACGAGGATCTTCTCGAGGCGGCCAAAAATCTCAAAGTTATCGGGCGGGCCGGAATCGGTCTGGATAACGTGGATATACCGGCGGCAACCAAAAGGGGATCTCTGGTGATGAACACCCCGACCGGAAACGTGGTCACCACGGCCGAACACACCATCGCCATGATGATGGCCTTGACGCGCAATATACCCTGGGGAACTTCAACACTCAAGGCAGGCAAATGGGAAAAAAAGAAACTTCAGGGCCGGGAAATTTATCATAAGGTGCTCGGGGTCATCGGGTTTGGCAAAATCGGATCTATTGTGGCCGATCGTGCCCGCGGTTTAAAGATGCAAGTGATTGTTTACGATCCTTATATCTCTGCAGAGCTGATTGAAAAAGCCGGATTTGAAGCCGTCTCCATTGAAGATTTATACGCACGGTCGGATTATATAACGGTACATGTTCCCAAGCTCAAAGACACCGTTGGGTTGCTCGACAAAAAAGCATTCGATCAGATGAAAGACGGAGTCATGATCATCAACTGTGCCCGTGGCGGTATTGTCTCCGAAGCCGATTTGAACGATGCCCTGAATTCAGGAAAGGTGGCCGGCGCTGCCCTGGATGTATTTGAAACCGAGCCTCCTGGCGTGTGCCCGCTGTTTGAGATTGATCGCGTCATTTGCACGCCGCATCTGGGGGCCTCGACCAGAGAAGCCCAGACCAATGTAGCCGTTATGGTGGCCGAACAGATCATTGCCTTTCTGAGAGATGGAACGGTTATCAATGCCGTAAATGTGCCGGCGGTCAGCGGTGACTTACTGGAAAAATTAAACCCCTACTTAACCCTTGCGGATCGCATGGGCTGCCTGCTGGCCCAACTGTCCCAGGGAGCGATTAAGGAAGTGCTTATCGAATATGCCGGTGACTTTGATGAACTGGACCTGTCACCGGCCACCACGGCTGTTTTAAAAGGCCTGATGACGCCCATGATCAAAGACGATGTTAACTTCGTCAATGCGAAGGTGCTCGCCAAAGAGCGCGGCATCAAGGTGACAGAATCCAAGGTTTCCGAATCCGAGGAATATATCAATTTGATTACGGTCAGGGCCATATCAGACAAAGATGAGAACCTGGTGGCCGGGACGATATTCGGCCGCCAAAATCCACGCGTGGTTAATATCAACAACTTCAGGCTGGAATTGGAGCCGGTGGATCGGTTTATGTTGATCCACAATCATGACAAACCCGGTGCCATCGGCAGCATTGGTACCCTGCTGGGCGACCACGGCATTAACATCAGCCGCATGCGGGTGGGCAAGGAAGAAGGCTCCGACAAGACCATGATTTTTCTGCGAACTGACATGCCGATCGAGGAGGAGGTCATCGAGAAAATGAGAGCCTTGCCGCTGATCATCAGCGTGGCGGCGTTTGAATTGTAACGGGTTGCCCTTCGACTTCGCTCAGGGTGGTTCGCCTCCCGAACCACGAGTTACGGGTTGCGGGTTACGGGTTGCGAGTATCGAACAAAAAAAGCCAGTTGCCAGTAGCCAGAAGCGAGTAACCAGCAGCCAATAGCCAGCTGCCAGCAGCAAGCCGCCAGCAGCCAGTAGCAAGCAGCAACTGCACCTTATGGGTCAAACAGGAGCAATATAAGAAGTTGTAAATAAAAAAATGTAAGGAACTGAACAGTGAGCAAAAGCAAAAGAAAACTACTACTCGGTAATGAAGCGATAGCGCGCGGTCTGATCGAAAACGGATGCTCCATTGCAACTTCTTATCCGGGAACACCGGCCTCGGAGATTTTGGCGGCGGTGGCCTTTTTTCAAAACCAGGAATCACTATCCATGCATACCCAATGGGCCATCAACGAAAAAGTGGCCTTTGAGGTGGCCTATGCCGGATGTCAGACCGGTCTGCGGGCCGCGGTCAGCATGAAGCAGGTGGGTTTGAACGTGGCTTCTGACCCGCTCATGAGTGCCGCTTACCTGGGAACCAAAGGCGGATTTGTTTTGATCAGTGCTGACGATCCCGGACCGCATTCTTCACAAACCGAACAGGACAGCCGGTTGATGGCCATGTTTGCCAAGATACCGGTGCTGGATCCGGACTCTCCCCGCCAGGCCAAAGAGATGATGGGTATGGCATACGACCTGTCTGAAGCCCATCAGATCCCCGTGATGGTGCGCCCGACCACCCGGGTGTGTCATTCCCGTCAGGATATCGCTCTGGGGGCGATTCCCAAAAACAAACGCGTGGTTCAATTTGAAAAAAACCCGGCCCGCTGGGCGGCCACACCCAAATTTCGTTTGCAGTTGCATGGGGAACTGGAGGAAAAACTGGCTGCCATTGCCAGATATCGGCCCACGGCACCCAAAAAGCTAAACCCCGGGGCCAGATCAAAGCAGGCCATTATTGCCTCAGGGGTTGTCGCCGCGCATACCAAAGATATTTTAAAGGAGTTGAAAATCTGGTCGAAGATTCCTTTTTATCAGGTCATGCAGCCCTTTCCGTTGCACACCCGATTTATCAATCAGATGATTGAGACCTATGAAGACATTCTGGTCATTGAAGAGACCATGGGGGTCATCGAAATGCAACTGGCAGACCGCTATCGGGTCAAAGGGAAAAATTCCGGTGCGGTGCCAAGAGTCGGCGAACTGGGCCCTGAAAAAATCCAGAAAATTGTCAGCGATTTTGCCGGGCTTAAATCCAAGGTTTTTTCAATTAAATCACCGCCGGGCCGGCGGCCGACACTGTGCCCGGGCTGCCCGCATCGGGCCAGCTTTTTTGCCATCAAAAAAGCCGCTCCCCGGGGGATCTACACCAGTGACATCGGCTGTTATACCCTGGGACTCAATATGGGGGCTGTCGATACGGTCCTGTGCATGGGGGCCGCCATCAGCCAGGCCAGCGGATTTTACCATGCCTATAAAAATGAAAAAAAGCGGCCGGATATTGTGGCCACCATTGGTGATTCGACCTTTTTCCACGCCGGGGTGCCGGCGCTGATCGATGCGGTGGTCCAGAAAGTAGGTTTTGTGCTCGTGATTTTAGACAATCGCACCACCGCCATGACCGGCAATCAACCCACACCGGCCACCGGTCATGGGGCCTGCGGCGAGGAAACAGAAACTGTCGATATCCACTCGCTGGTTGAGGGCTGCGGTGTCAAATTTTTGCGCGAAGCAAATCCATACGAGGTAAAAGACTTTATCGCTCTGCTTAAAGAAGCGGTACAATACAGCCGCAAAAACGGGCCGGCCGTGGTGATTTCAAAATATCCGTGCGTGCTTCATCGGGCACGGCAGGGCGGCTCCGGTGAGATCATCCCGATAGAGGTCAGCGATGACTGCGACGGCTGCGGTTATTGCATCAAGCATTTTGAGTGTCCGGCCCTGATCTATCATGATGAAGATAAAGATGATAAGCACGTCACCATCGACTCGATCCTGTGCACCGAATGCGGCGTCTGTCTGAATGTCTGCCCCAAAGGCGCCTTCGTAGAGAAAGGCAAATAGATAAAACTTAGCGGTTTTCAAATAACTAATAACTTGAAGCTGTCTCAAAAATAGTAGATCACGCCCAAGGGCGCGGCGCAAAGCGATTCAAAAATGGAGCATACTCGTTAGTATTCGAGGCTTTTGAATCGTTTTGCAACAAAGCCCTTGAGCGTTAGATGCATTTTTGAGATGGCTTCCAATAACGATTAACTGCAAGTGAGCGAACAACAGGCGCGAGCGAGGCGACAATGAGTAAAACGATTAAACAGCAAATCCTGATCAGCGGTGTCGGGGGGCAGGGGGTCTTGTTTATAACCAGTCTGCTGGCAGAAGCGGCCATCAGTAAAGGACTTCCGGTTTTTACCTCTGAAACCCATGGGATGGCGCAACGCGGCGGAACGGTGGTTTCGCATTTTAAGGTGGGGGATTTTTCGAGCCCTTTGATCCGACCGTTTCAGGCCGACGGATTGCTGGTATTAAAGGACGAGAACATCGCTCAGCACGGTTCCTTTTTAAAACCCGGCGGCTGGGCGGTGGTCAACAGCAGCAACGATATGACAATTAACAAAAAGATGGTCGCCAGTGCCGTCGATGCCGATCGACTGGCGCAGGAAATTAAAAATCCCAAATCACTCAATCTGATCGTGCTGGGTTTGGCGCTGGCTAGAGCAAGTCAAAAAAAGCCGGATCGGATCAACCTGTTTTGCTCTCTGGCGGACGTCAAAAAGGTCTTGAAAAAAAGATTCGCCAGCCGCAAAAAATTGCTGGACGCCTCGCTGCTGGCGCTGCAGGCCGGTTCACAGGCATACAAGAAATAACATAACCTACCGTATTGTTAACATCGGGCACCCGATAACTATTATTTACTGCTTTCTCGCACCCTGCCACATTAAGCCGGAAAACGACAACTCATGGCCGCATAACAACAACTCAGGCCGCAAAACGACCCGTTTTCGCTCTGACGAACTTAGGGCTTCGACTCCACAAGTCGCCGCGGCAGGCATCTCAGGTTAGATTTGCTAATTTTAAACTAGAAAAGACACCTTTCATTTTTTGCACCAACTGAATTCCTTTGGAACCATACTCCCGTATAAATATTGTTGACAAAAGGTATAAAATAGGTATATTTGATATACTGTAATGGAATTTGAATTCGATAACGATAAAAGCAACAAAAAAAAAGAAAAGCATGGCATCGATTTTTTTGAAGCACAGCTTTTATGGGAGGATCCGGATCGCGTTGTAATACCGGCCAGGACAACGGATGAACCACGGTATCTTCTGATCGGAAAAATTACTGAAAAATGCTGGTCCGCAGTCTTTACCCATCGCAATGAAAAACTAAGAATAATATCAGTGCGCCGATCAAGAAATGAAGAGGTTGATATTTATGAAAGCCAGTAATTTTGATAAAAAATTTAATAAAGGTGAGGATATTACAGAGTACCTTGACCTGTCCAGAGCCACAAAACCCGGCCATGAACAAAAACGAGTGAACGTTGACTTTCCTGTCTGGATGATCCATGGCCTGGACAGGGAGGCCAGACGTCTTGGTGTCCCCCGCCAGTCACTAATTAAAATATGGATTGCCGAAAGGCTGCAGGGCCTTTGATCTAAACCGATCTACCTGCCGAGAAAAAAAGGAACATCCGTAGCGAAGATTTTGATTTTTAATCGGATAGCCCTACAATAGTTACCTTAAGCTTTTTCAAACCAAATTGCAGCGCGCGGTCCTTTTCAGTCACCTTCATTGCAATGTCGACCCGGTCTTTGTATCTTCTGTTCATTCGATCGGTAACTGTGCAGAGGCCATATTCGGCAATATGAAGCTGAGTGCCGAACGGGACGAAATTGGCCGCACATCTTTTTAATCCCTGATTAAGCGCAGCACAAATATTTTCTCCATTTGCTGATATACAGGGATCTCCATGGTTTTGTTTTGGATCCCCTACATTGTAAGCCGTAACCTCCCGGATGCCTGCAGGAACCTTATCGATGACATCTTTCTTAGTTTCAAGCTGATTCCTGGTTTCCCTCGCTGAAGGTTGCAAAAGATCATATTTTATTGGCAACTCTAAATTTGCAAAGGAATCGACCTTATTCAAAACGGTCTTTTCGGGACCCCAGGAGGTTAGCACGAAAATGATAAGGATTGGTGTTAGATGGATGTTGAATTTATCTTACCTCGCTGCCATTTATAGTGAACAAGATAGTAATAACGATTTTCTGTTTGTAAAGCCGTGCAACAAAGACCTCACATCCCATTTGTGGTTGAAAGGTTTCGATCAATATATTAAATGGGCTCAAGGCCTTTTTAAAAAAAGAAAAATAACAATAGCGCCAGAAATTATGACCGATATTGTTAAGCGCTGTGAATATCAGCCCATGTACATCCAGCAATTTTTATTTGAACTCTGGCGCCAGGGTAAATTCAACCCGGCAACCATACCCAAAGTTGAGAGCGAAATTCTGGAACGGCGCGAGAATGAATTTATGATTCTCTGGGACTCTTTGACGCCAAATCAACGCAAGGCACTGCGCCTTTTGGCCATAACGGAAGGGGAAGCCATCTTCTACTCAGAATCACTGCAACGCTTTGGGTTCAGCTCCGGCTCAATTCTCTCAAGAGCGCTAGGCTCTTTAAGTAAACGGGATATCATCACAAAAAACAAGACGTACCATATCCAAAACGTGATGCTCAAAAAGTGGATCTTAAAGACTCTACCAGGATAAGGGTTAAAATTAACTTAAAATAGGGCCGAACCCGGCTAACAGTTTATTACAGGTACATAGCTTGTTCCGACCAGACCAGAGACCAGCAGACCAGAAGCTCTATAAATCTCCAGAACCCTGGCGGCAAGGTAAAGGTGTTGCCTATCAGGTGCTGTAAGTGCGGTTGGGGCAGGGGAGGTGTTTGGATATTAATGCAGCATGCGCTGTCTTAGAATCTCACCGACATTGCGGTTACCATGGATGATACCAAAGACAAAAATGTTGGGTTTCGCGAGTTGGAAGATAATACGATATTTTTTTACAATGATCTGTCGGTAATCAAATTGACCGATCAGTGAAAGTTCATCGGGGATGTGCCCGCGTTCAGGATTTTCTGAAAGGCTGGCGCATGCCTTGCGAATCGTTGTGACCATATCCCTGGCAGCCTTTTTATTCCCTGACTTGCGGATGTATCGGTAAATTGCTTCGATATCTCTTATGGCTTCTTCGAGCAATAGAACCGTATACGGCATCAGGAAAAATCCTTTTCGATGCGCTCTTCAAATTCATTCAGCACCTGTTCAGCGGGCCGGTATCGCCCTTCGGCCAAGCTTTTATTGCCTTGAGCGATCATTTCCAACATGGCCAGGGTTTCCTGTAGATCTTCGTATGCCTTTATATCGATGAGTGCGGCCTTGGCTTCACCATTTTGAGTAATGATCATGGTGCCCTGGTTTTCATTTAGTTTGCGGATCACTTTGGCCATGTTGTTTTTAAAATAGCTGACCGGCTTGAGATCTTGGCTTAGTTTCATATGATTCACCCTTATATTAGGTCATAATTATGACTTAATATAGACTTTATTGTGTCACTTGTCAAACGATCATCAAAATTGGGGACTCATATTCAACCATTTATTATTTTATTGGAAATTTGGGGGTCGGCGAGTCGGGAGAGTTTCTACGTCATCTTTAAACTTAAAGCGGTTGAAAAACAATGGCTTCCCCTCTCGAAAAAGATCAGGATGGTGAGCCTGTCATACCACGAATTACGCGTCAAATCCGGCAATATTCAATTTCACTGATAACACACCGCAACCCGCAGCACGAAACACGAAACATTCAAATTCATTACTCCATTACTCCAATACTCCATTACTCCAATTTCTAAAGCTTGCCCAGTACTTCCCTCGAGATAATGATCTTCTCCACTTCCTTGGTGCCTTCATAAATCTCCAGAACCTTGGCGGCGCGGTAAAAGCGCTCGATATCATAGTCGTTAAAATAGCCGTAACCGCCGTGCAATTGCAGGGATTCGTCGACCACTTCAACGGCCACATGACAGGCGTACATCTTGGCAATGGCGGTCAGTTTGGTATCCGGTTTGCCCTGATCCAGCAGCCAGGCGGATTTATAGACCATGTTACGGGCAGTTTCGACCTTGGTGGCCATATCGGCAATTTTAAACTGGGTGCTCTGAAATGCCGCCAGGGGTCGGCCGAACTGCTGTCTGCCCTTTACATGTTTAACCGCCATATCCAGGGCTCCCTGGGCGAGGCCGACACCGTGAGCGGCCACATATGCCCGGGAGTGATCGAAAAATTTCATCAGCTGAATAAAACCGTTACCTTCCGCACCGATCAAATTTTCCCGGGGAACGCGGCAATTATTAAAATAAATTGCGGCCGTATCCGAGGCCCGCAGCCCCATTTTACCATGCATGGGATCGGCCTTATATCCTTTGCGATCGGTTTCCACCAGAACAATACTGTGCCGGGCGGTTTTTGACTTTGCATCCGGATCGGTCAGACAGTAAACCAGCATATGGGTGCCCACCGTTCCGTTGCCAATCATTGTTTTGCTGCCGTTGATGATATAGTCATCGCCGTCTTTGATTGCCGATGTGGTAGCCGCAGCGGTGTCGCTGCCGGCATCGGGCTCGGTGATGGCGAAGCCTAAAATACCGTCCCCGGTAAATAGCTGAGGGAGGTATTTCTTTTTTTGTTCTTCAGTGCCGAAAAGAATGAGTTCTTCAGCGCCAAAGGATACCGAGCACAGCTGCTGGGCAATGCCCGGATCCACTTTCCAGAATTCCTCAAGCACCAGCGCCTGTTCGAAAAACCCCAGGCCGGGCCCGCCGTATTCCTCCGGAATAAAAAGTCCGATCAGATCCAATTCGCGCGCTTTTTTAAGAATGTCGGCCGGAAAGGTTTCATTGATGTCGTGTTCCAGTGCAACGGCGGGAAACTCGCCCACGGCAAATTCACGCGCGGCTTTTTGAATATACTGTTGTTCTTTGGTTAGATCGAAATCCATGGGTCTTCCTTTCAAAAAAAGATTTACGGAGAAATATTGGAGTGCTGGAGTATTGGAGTGATGGAGTGTTGCATAAGATCAAAAAATGACCAGCATTATTTTTTTCCAGTACTCCATTACTCCTTCCGAGCACCTAACTGATAGTATAAAAAATGACGGGCATCCGATAGCGCAACCTATTTATTTTAGAATGGAATATTCCCATGCCGCTTGTTGATCTCAGGTCGTTGTTTGTTGCGCAACATTCTAAGCGCTTTGATCAACTGGGGCCGTGTCTCCTTGGGTTTGATGACACTGTCCACCAGCATATTGGATGCCGCATGATAGGGGTTTGAATATTTATAATCATATTCTTCAATTCGTTGTTGCCGGAGCTCATCGGGATTTTCTGCGGTCTGGATCTCTTTGCGAAAGATTAAATTGACGGCGGCGGTGGTATCCAGGACCACCAGTTGAGCGATGGGCCATGCCAGCATGAGATCAACGCCCATGCCCACACAACACATGCCCATTACCGCGCCGCCGTATTCTTTGCGCAATGCCAGCGTTATTTTGGGTACCGTGGCTTCCGAGTACGCATACAGCATCTTGGCGCCGTGGCGGATGATGCCGGCGTGCTCCTGGGTGACGCCGGGAAAATAACCGGGAACATCGACAAAATTGATCAAGGGGATATTGAAGGCATCACAAAAACGGATAAAGCGCGCGGCTTTGTCGGAGGCATCGACATCCAGACACCCGGCCTTGAATCGCGGTTGATTGGCGACAATGCCCACCGTGTGGCCGTCCATGCGGGCAAAGCCGACGATAATATTGAGGGCAAAGCGGCGCAGGACCTCAAAGAAAGTTCCCTGATCGACCACGCGCTCGATGACCTGGTGCATGTCGTAAGATTTTTTAAAATCCGCCGGCACGATTTCTTTAAGCTTTTTGTCGATGCGCTCCGGATCGTCATCGGTTTTTACCACCGGCGGATTTTCAGTGTTATTGGACGGCAGATAACCGAGCAGTTTTTTGATGACGGCGATACACTCTTCATCACTGTCGGCCACAAAATGGGCTGTGCCGGTTATTTCACTGTGAACTTTGGCCCCGCCGAGCTCCTCCAGGCTGATGTCTTCACCGGTGACGGATTTAATAATCCCCGGACCGGTGATGACCATATGGCTTCTGCCTTTGACCATGACGATGAAATCCGTCAGCGCCGGCGAGTATACCGCTACGCCCGCAGAGGAACCCATCATGCCGGTGATCTGGGGAATAAGACCCGAGGCAGCCGTATTGCGGTAGAACATACCGGCAACGCCTTTGGATGCGAAAAAACCCTCGTGCAGGCGGCCGCCGCCGGAATCATTCAACGCCACCAGGGGCGCTTTGACCTTGATGGCTTCATCCATGATGCGGCAGATTTTTTGGCCGTGAATCGTACCCACCGATCCGCCCAGCACCGTGACATCCTGGGCATAGGCAAACACCAGCCGGCCGTCGATGTTACCATAACCGGTCACCACACCATCGCCGGGCACCTTTTTTTCCTGCATGCCGAAATCTGTTGATTGACTTTCAGCCAGTTTGTTAACCTCCACAAAGCTGCCCGGATCGAAAAGCAAATCCAGACGCTCTCTGGCCGTTAATTTGCCTCTTTCATGTTGACGGTCGACAGCTTTTTGGCCGCCGCCGATTTCGGACCGTTGCTCAAGAGATGCCAGCCTTTCCAATTCACTCTGATGTGTTTTGGTGTTTGCCATGGCTTCTTATCCTTTATGTTTGGTTACGATTGGGGTTCGCACCGCGATCGATCTTTGTATACTGTATACCAGATAAAAGTGTCAATCTTAAAGTGTGAAGTTAAGTGGCTATAAGTAATTGAATTTATGAGATACGAAAAAATGGAGGTGCCAAAATTTTGCCGTATAACGCACCCTATCTGCAACCAAATTCCGCATTTTGCAGGGCAATTCAAAATTGTATTTTTTCTCAATCTGTTTTAGGATGATCCGAAATCGGGGATAGGTTCGCTACCGAAAGCAGGGCATCCCGACCCTGTTTCCCCGACCCACCCTCCGGGGCCATTGCGGGAGATGGCTAATGAAAGAAAGATACAGTTGGAAGGAAAAAGAATTCACCGGGCCGGATGGAACAAAGTTTAAACTCGTTAGTGAAACTGGCAAGCTCCCATATCCTTATAAGGAGCGAAAACCTCCTCGCAGCCTGCCCCCAGAAGCTTATCAGCTTATCTATGATTTTTTGCCGGAATTTGAAAGGCTGTGGAAAGCGATTAAAACTGCCGGTTCTGTGACCCGTCTTACAAAAGAGCAAAAAAAACAAGCTGCCCTGTTGTGCTTTAACGCTCATTCAGATTGGAAGCTATTAAGCAGACGCACATTAGATCGTCCTGTGTGGAAATGGCGTGAGGGGCAGGAAAAAGGCGACTTTAGGGGCAAGCTGCTTAAGCAAATTTTTGACTCCAAATTTCTTGATTCCCCTTCTTATGGCGAAAAGCTGTTTGAGAATATAGCTAAGGATTTTGAAAAGAAATAAAGCCGAACGAGGCAGCTTTGGAGACCGGGATTTCACAGAGCGTACTTAGTCTTTTTGAAAGGGGCCTGAAACAGCCCAAGGATATCGATTTGCATGCACTGGCTATGTGTTATTCCACGAGTGTTGAAACCTTGAGGTCAGGGAAGCTTGAATGAAGACGGGTTGGTTAAAAGTCAAGGAAGCAGCGTATTACAGCGGTGTGTCTATACGCACAATACGCAAATGGCTGCGTAACGGTCTTCCGCATTCCAGACCAATGGGAGGCATGATCCTCACCAGTCGTTGGTTGGAAAGGCTTTGATTTTAAATTATAAAAGGAAGGATACATAGCAAAAGTCTATCCATGTTAATCGGCGTTAGATAATGATCCAAGCCTTCAATTTTATTATCGGTATATTGTGAATAAACTTAAAATAACTGACAAGGCGTCCAGAGAAATTAGAAGGAATGTACGCTTCATTTGTAGACCATGGAAATTATTATATATGGATTTAATTTTTTTTATTATCTTGGAATTAGCAGATTAAAAACACCTTTCAATCGAATTCAATGGTATTTGTCTATATAATTGTTATTATAACAATTGGTAGATCTTTTTGTGACTTCTAATATCCTTAATCACCAAAAAATATTATAGTCTTTTAAAACCTTTGATAACTCCAAAATGTTGTAAATATCAATTCTGAAAATTCGTGTGATATACGATTTATATCCCAATATCAGAGGGTGAGTCCAAACCTATGAATTCGCCCTTTATATTTTCTCAAAGCCACATTTTTCGGGTCTACGATTTGAAATGGATCACCAACATCCGATAAGGTTCATGTATCGGTTTCATATCTGAAATGATTCCAGAAAAATTGGTATTGGGTAGTTCCTCAATATACATGCAGGTTATGCCTAAATGTGATATTGGTAAAATATCGCACTTTTACAGGAAAGGAATTTTTAAAATAGTCTTAAAAATTTTCAAATCGAAGTAGTCGTTACTAAAGAAAACAATTCAGAAGATTTTCGTACTTATTCATGAAACCAATAAAATTAAAAACGCATATATTTTTATTTATCTACTTAGTATTGCTTTGTTTCGCGTTGCTCAAGCCCTTTGATTTTCATTTCACTAATAATAATTACAGTAATAATGTAAATTGGTTACAAACGAAATATGGAATCCATTTTAATCATAGGGGACAAATAATATCTGAAGACAGCACGCCAGAACTCTATCAAATGCTCACCAAAGGAGATGGCCTAACTATTGAGGTATGGATAAGTACGTATAATATTTTCCAGGACGGTCCTGCTAGGATTTTTTCCTATTCCATGGATCCATACTATCGTAATTTCACTTTAGGACAATCAAAAGATTCGTTGGTGATGAGATTACGAACGGAGCTAACAGATCCAAATGGGGTAAAGCCTCATATTAAGATTGCAGGCATTTTTGAACCCCAAAAAATCTACCACATTATCATTACGTATAATTTTTATAATGAATGTGTATTTATAAATGGAAAAAAGCGCATATGTGACAGCTCAGTTAAAGGCAACTTTTCTAATTGGGATCCATCTTTCAAATTAGTTATAGGAAATGAAGTCACCGGTGATCGCCCTTGGTTAGGAGAAATTTATTATGCAGCAATTTATAATGAGGCCTTGAGTAGTAAAGAGATATTATTAAGATATCAATCGAGAATTGTAAACAGAGTATCTTCAAATATAAATCAAATAAATAACGGCAAAATACCGCTTGTTTGTTACCTATTCAATGAGAAAGAAGGTAACAAAGTAATAGATAGCGGGCTAAATCCTCCTAAAATTAATCTTCATATACCAGAAAAATTAATTTCGAAACGGCCTTTGTTTGATACTCAGCTAAGAAATTTGCAATATAATTTTATAACAAAAGACAATGTTTTAAATGTTCTTGGTTTTATTCCCCTCGGTTTGCTTCTACATAGGATAATAAAATTTCGGTTCAAAATAGGTTTTCAAGCCGTAATTGTTGTCCTAATACTTGGAGGGTCGATTTCCTTAGGATGTGAAGTATTACAGCACTTTTTACTAAGTAGAAATTCATCGATTATTGATGTTTGCACCAATGTTTTTGGTTTGAGCTTTGGTATAGCAATTGAAAAAATTACTCCAGATTTTTAATTACAATTATGAATGCTGCTTTTTTATAGCATATTTTCAATGATGAGAAATAGTAAGATCTTCCTTAACGTAATAATTATTATGGCCAATCTTAAATATCGGTTATGTATCATAGGTTGCTTGTCCGTATTAAAACTTGTACTAGCTCCAACAAAGTGCAATTATCAGAAAGCCAAAATTCTTGTGCTACTCATAGGGATTTAGACCCCCAAAAATCAAAATGCATTCTGCCAATCCCTGTTTCATTATGGGTCATGGATTTGGGGGGACGAAAGATATGGGTTTGGAATCTTATGCTATTCGTTTTCTGGAAGCTGACTTTGCGGTGCTCATTTTTGATTACCGACACTTGGGCGAAAGCGAGGGAGAACCTCGGCAGTTGATATGGATTCCTTACCAGCTGGAAGGTTGGTCATCGGCGATCGCTTATGCGCGAGGGCTTAAGCAGATTGATCCAGCAAAAATTGCTCTCTGGGGGACCTTTTTGAGGCGTGGCCATGTGATTGCAACTGCTGCAAAAGACAACCAGATTGCTTGTGTAGTCGCACAATGTCCTGGACTGGATGGTCGGACCTCCGGAGAAATGTTTTTTGATTTGCTTCAAGTTCATGCCATCTTTATGCCGGACGCCGCCCAGACAGTAAACAGGCTCCCTCCGGGCTTATCCTGCAGATCTCCAAATATACGCAGTTTCGACACCGTCTCCTATATTTCGACACCTCCACAAAGGTTCGCTTACGCTCATCTCCTTGATCCCTACCTGACACGGTCTTCGCCATGCCTTTCCCTTAACGCTCACCACAACTGCTCTGTACCGATGCAGCTTAAAGTGGTTTGAAGCCTGCTCCTGCAAGCCGACTCCGAGGGGCTCGCCCTCATCTTTTGTGCAGTTAAGCACACTTTATATTAAAAGTGTGCTTGTGGCGCACTTGGAGATATCCAAAGTATCAACTTACATTGAGCACCTATCTATCAATACTTTTAGCTAAAGATTTCTAAAGAAATGCCAATAAATTAAGATGAATAATCGTCAAATCATCGTTCTGTTGACTTATAGTGGTTGTCAAAAAAACGTTCCGATTGCGGAACATTTTTTTGCTACAACACTTATGCCGCCATCCTTTTTTTCGGAACATTTTTATGACAAGCGGCATAAATTTAATATTGAATTGCTTTTGTGTAAAATGACCCAAGAATATATTCAGGCAAAAAAAACACATTTAAATTTTTATCAGGCTGTTCCGCTATATTATAAAAATGAAGGGGGAAAGTTTGTACTGTACAAGCCCGCTGGAATTAAATTGCGTGATATGCGCATTAAGCGTGGGCTTCATCCTAAAAGGTTGTTCTTAAAAAATTCAGATAAAATAACAAGTATTCGTGAAGTTCAGAAAGCATTTAATCTGAAGTTAAAAGAAGATATTAAAACCAACAATCCAGCTAATGTGAAAAATACGATAATCAACATAGTTGAGGAAACTTTCACCGAGCCAAGAAGCGGCAGCCTCGAAGGCATATCAGCCACAGTAAAAATTTTAGTGAGCGATTATGCTAAAGAATCAAATATCGTAAAAAATTTATTATTCGTTTCGGAAAATGATTATACAACCGTTTTGCATTCTGTAAATGTTATGGCCCTTTCAATTGGTTATGCCTCGCATGAAAACTATTCATTAGCTGAAAAAAAGATATTGGGCCTAAGTGCATTGCTGCATGATGTGGGTAAAGCAAAAATAGATGCTGATATCCTAAAAACACCCAGAAGGCTGACTGATGAAGAATTTACACAGATGCAAAAACACACAACTATTGGGCATCAAATACTAAAAAATTGCCGATTTACAAATCCACAGATTATGCGAACCGCCTTACAGCATCATGAAAAAATGGATGGCAGTGGCTATCCGAATGGATCTATTCGTATATCAAGGATGGCTCAAATAGTGGCTATAATAGACTGCTATGAGGCTCTTACAAATGATGATAGGCCATATAGAAGTGCATCGGAGCCTTTGAAAGCTTTGACCATAATTAAGGATGATGTGGAGGCTGGCAAATTTAATAAAAAAATATTTGAGAAGTTTGCATATAGCTTGCTGTAACTTGCATGTGTTTATTTGTTAAATGACTCATCCCTAGCCTAAAAAACCAAATATCACCCAAGTGCTGGTATGTTGAGAAACTACCAACTATCAAGTTGTTGGAGATACCAAATGAATATCACAGGATTTTTACAGCCTTAAAAGTTGTGTGTTGTTGGAGATATTGCAGGTTTTTGAACTGCGAAGAGATCCTCATCTGAAGCTTTTTCGGCAGCCTCTGGCGACATCATCAAATATTATATAAAACCTTTATTGCCGATAAATAACAAGGCCAAGGATAAGCCCAGTCGAGATACTGCGGTCGTTGAAGCACGAAAAATGCACCGAACACACCTTGCCCACGACTCTGATCAAAGGTTTTTTTATACTTCTGCATGTATAATTAGATGACTTTCAGCAACCGTTCGATACTTTGTCTTTTTTCAGAGATAACATATGATTTTGGTGCTGAAAAAATCTCTTCCGACATTTCCAGTAAGGCATTGCGAGCGTCTAAAATCTCGACTTCTTTGGGTAGAAAAAATATGATCCGGGTGAGCGGATAAAAAGGCACTAGGCGATAACCGGCATTGAGCATCGATGCCAGTTTGCGATATTCATCCGCGGCCAGTTCCAATTTTTCCAGGTCGGTTTTCTTTTCCACTGTTCCTGCTGCTGATTCGTCAGAAGTTGATAATTTAAACACATGTGAATAATGAATGAGTTTGAAGGCAATATCGGCAATAACGCGTTTGAGTTCCTGAACGGGATCAATCACAATTTTAACGATAATCTCACCCACGACGTAAATAATGATTCCTGACATGATAAGGTAAATTACGATGATAATGTCCATGATCTTTCCTCCGCCAATGCGATCAAATGCTCAATGACTATCAGTACTCAATATATATTCCATTTTACCAGCTTCGGCGATATTTTTCAAAAGACTTTAAGTATAAATAATTTTTTTAAATTGCTTTGATTATGATAGTTGGTATCAGCGGTTAAAATTTTGCCCTTAAAATAATCTGCACGCTGACCCATTTATTGCAAATTGTCTTTGGCCCCATCGACCATCGGTTTTAAATATTGGGCGTCTTGGCCGCTGCCAAAGGCTTGTCCATGAACAATAATCTGGTGCTTGTCATCCACCAGCGCCTGGCCGTTATAACCCTGGATGGTGCCCTGAGAGGTAAGCATCATCGCCGATTCATTATCGGTTAGATTGCTTTTGAGCTCTTTGCCATTTGAGCTGATCTTGGCATCATTTTGCTTGAGCCATTTTTCAATGCGAGCCGCTTGCTTTTTAAGCTTGTCAATTTGCCGCTCACGGTTCGGTGGGCTGCGAAAATCATCATCGTCATCTTTATCCGCCTCGATCTGATCTTTTAATAAGCGTTTAACCTTTTGCTGTATTTTGTCCTTTTTCTTTTTTAACTCCACTACCGTGCCGCTGCACTCTTTGGACGCATTGGCGGGCAGCTTTACCCCGTCTAAGGCAAAAAAGCTTCCGCCCAATAAATTTTCCTGCTCACAAACCAATAAGATATCGCAAAACAAAGGCATTATCTGATCTTTCATCGATGATACAAAAGTGGCAATCGTGCTGTGGTCCGGACGTTGGTTGCCTGAAAGCGCCATAAAGGTCACATTTTCACAGCAGGCGCGTTCAATATCACGAGACGATATCAATCCCCGCGAGTAGCCCAGCAACACCACTTTTAACAAAATCTTGGGATTATACGCGCTTCTGCCCGTCTCATCATTTTTGTAATTGCCCTCAAATACCGACATATCCATGCGCGTCTCAATTAGGGTAATGTTCTTTGCGTTATTATTGTGTTTTTGAGTTGGATAACTCAATTTCCACGCGACGGTTCAACTGTCTGCCTTCGAGCGTTTTGTTGGAGACAATAAATTTTTGCGCACCGTGACCGAATGTCTGTATATTAGAAGATTTTACACCCTTGCCGACCAGATAGGCCTTAACCATATTAGCGCGCTCCATAGAGATCATTTCATTATAGGACCTCTTTCCGTATGAATCGGTATAGCCGTTGAGGGATATATTTGCAGGAGGATTATTGTGGATGATTTCTACAACACGATCAAGTTTTTCCTTGGCTTTATCCGAAAGCTCTTTTGAATTATGACTGAAAAAAATGATAAAAGCCGAGTTGTTTCGAATCGCAGCAACTTTTTCCTGGTTGAGATTCCAGGCCTCATCAGTCGCAACAGCTACTTGTTGATCAGTGCTGTCATTAAGGTTTTCTTCGGTAATTGCCTGTTTGGAGTCAGACTTTTCGCTGAGACCCAGTCGCTCATAAATAATATCATTAATTTGGTTTGCAGCGCGCTTGTCTCCGAACGGCATACTTCCGGCTCTGACTGAGACTTCTGTAGAATTCTGACTAATCCTCACCACTTCAACAACAACAGGTGTGCCATCTGGGCGTTGGGCATTGAGGGTGGTTTTTAAGCCATCTTCTATAGTTTCAGTGACCGGTATCTTTAATTCTTCCAATGTGTCACTGCTGGCCTGAACCGTTGTATGGTACTCCGTTGGATACGTCTTAATCGAGCCTCCCTGCAAGCCAGCACATCCCGTCAGGACAAAAAGACACAAAAAAATAGTTAAAAAAACCGATTTAATTTCTGGGCTGTCCGCAAATCTTTCGAATTGTCGTTTCATTTTTAATTTTCCCGTCAAAGTTAATTCGTTAAATTTGGACTAAGTTAAATTTTAAATTTGCACACACCAGTTGGACCAGCATCTACCAGAAGCCAGGCTGATGATACAGAAATGGTATCAGATTTGCGCAATGATTCAAATTTTAGAAGAACAGCTAATTGTATTAATAAGCCGCTTACGTTAATCTATATAATTTATATAATAAACATAACCACAATATTAACATCTATATGTTCCTTTTTGTGGCATTTTACATCTTGGGCATTTATTTGTAATTGCAAATTTCATTTTACAAAGCTGAAAATCTTTAATGATTGATAGGTTTTAACAATTAGTCCGTTTCAAGCAAGCAGATACTTGACCATTCGCTTACTCTAATAAAGTTCTTTCGTCTTTCGTATCGTTGCCTTCGCTCTTTACCACTTCTTCTTTCCTTACCACCATTTTGAAAATAATCTGCGTCATAAACCTGCCGTCTGTCCTCGCCAGAGCGACGATCAAGATAAGGATCACTTATTCTTGCATCTTTTAAAATCTTTTCCTCTATCATTTCGAGTGACCTAAATAATTTGTCGCCTTTTAATTTATAGTTGAGTTTTACTTTCTTGTTCTATCCTCTAAATTTTTCCCTTCTCATTATCAATATTCGACTAAATATTTGGTAGAATATCCTGTCATTTTATATATGTAGTATGCAAAAATCATGCAAAATTAATAGGTTAGAGCATTTCTTGAAACATAGCAATAATTACAAACAATTAGCCGAAACGTCTGTAAAGCCAGTAAACTAAATTGTGAAAAAAAGTATCGAAAATTTATATAAAAAACTTCTTATTTTTAATTTAATTAGTTGGATGTGAGATTTTGAAGGAACAAAGAAGGATTGGTTAAATTTATGATAACTTACAGGGAATCAAATACAAGCAAATTACTAAGTCGGGTAGCGCAGGGGAATCTCACCCCCACGCCCCCACAGATCGACACGTGGCAGTCTCCCGTCATGCCGCTCCTGCCAGCATTCCTCTTGAGACCTCACAGTCTCAAGCCTACGCAGAAAGAACCCGGCTCCTCCCCCGCTTTAGCGGGGTTGACCTTCGCTTGCTGCAAGC